>NZ_VCBQ01000050.1:0-35592 GCF_006386455.1 Paracoccus sp. FO-3
GGCCGCCTCGACCAGCGCCCGCGCGATGCCGCGCCCGCGCCATTGCGGCAGCACCGCGATCCCGTCCAGGACCAGGTCCGCCGTCTCGGCGCCGGGCCGGTAAAGCCCGGTCGCCAGGTGGCGCAGCCGTCCGCGCACCGGCCCCCAGACCGCGACGAAGCCGCCGTGCCCCGGATCGAGAAAGCCGCCCCCCGCATCGCGCAGCCCGGCGATTCCCAGCAGCCGCCCCGAGGGCGACAGCGCCACCAGCGCGCCCTGCGGCCGCATGGCGGCGCGGACCAGCGCCGCGCCCTGCCGCGGCCCTGCCGGCCAGGGCAGGATCTGCGCCCCGAAATGCCGCCAGTAAAGCGCCGCCGCCGCGCCCCGCAACTCGGGCGGGATGCCGCGCAGGATGCGGGGCGGGGTCTGCGATCCGGTCATGGCTGTCCCTGCATGTTCTTGTATGGTGGTTCTTGTGTCGGGCGGCGGTTTTGGCCATTGTGCCGCCAGCCTTATCCGCATCGCGAGCCTTTTTCACCATGTCCGCGCAAGCCGGCCTTGCGGCCCAGCCCAGCCACTCCCCCGACCAGAGCCGCGCGCTGCTGCGCAGCCCGGCGCAATGCCTGCGCCACGGCTTCCTGCAGGCGCTGCCCTTTATCCTGGTGCTTCTGCCCTTTGGCATGCTGTTTGGCGTGGTGGCCACGGATGCGGGGCTGGACCTGCCGCAGATCCTGGGCTTCACCGTGCTGGTGCTGGCCGGCGCGTCGCAATTCACCGCCGTCCAGCTGCTGACCGACCAGGCGCCGGCGCTGGTGGTCATCGTCTCGGCCATCGCGGTCAACCTGCGCATGGCGATGTATTCGGCCTCGCTGGTGCCCTGGCTGGGCGGGGCCAGGCCGCGCGACCGGGCCTGGATCTCCTATGTGCTGATCGACCAGACCTATGCGCTGGCGATCCAGCATTATGAAAAGCACCCGCGGCTGAGCATGGGGCAGCGCATCGGCTATTTCCTGGGCGCGGCGCTGGCCACCTGCCCGTTCTGGCTGCTGGCCACGCTGCTGGGCGTCTGGCTGGGCAACGCCATCCCCGAGGGCTGGGCGCTGGATTTCGCCATGCCCGTCACCTTCCTGGCGCTGATCGCGCCGATGCTGCGCAGCCCGGCCCATGTCGCGGCGGCGCTGGTGGCGGTTGTGGCCTCGCTGGCCTTTGCCTTCCTGCCCTCGGGGCTGGGGCTGTTCGTGGCCGCGCCGCTGGCCATGCTGGCCGGCGCCGGGGTCGAGGTATTGATGGAACGCAGAAACGGAGCCCGCCTGTGACCGGCTATAGCGATGTGACGATCTGGCTGATCATCCTGACCGTGGCGCTGGGAACCTATGGGCTGCGCTGGTCCTTTCTTGGCGCCTTCGGCAGCCGGCCGATGCCGCTCTGGGCGCAGCGGCTCTTGCGCTATACGGCGGTGGGGGTGCTGCCGGCCATCGTGGCGCCGCTGGTGGTCTGGCCGGCGGCCACGCATGGCGAGCCCGATCCGGCGCGGATGATCGCGGCAACGGTGGCCGTGGCGGTGGGCGTGGCGACGCGCAACGTGCTGGCGGCCATCCTGGGCGGGATGGCCACGCTTTACACGGCGCTTTACCTCATGACGTGAAGCTGGCCGTCGCGGCCATAGCCGGCGATCGCGCCGCCTTTCTGGCGCAGCAGCACGTCGTGGTTGTTGGCCGGGTCGCCGTCCATGTGCCGGCGCGAGGTCACGCCCGGCAGCGTCAGGAACCATTCGCGCAGCTTGAGCGGCGAAAAGCCGGTGGGCGCGCCTTCGAATCCGGGCACGCGGCTCAGCGCCTTGCCGGTGTTGACGGCGCAGAAGCTCTTGTTCGAGGCCCCCTGCCGCTCGACCGAGCGGATCGCGGCCTCGGCGATGGCCAGCGGCACCTGCACCGTGTCCTCGGCCACCCAGTAGGTCGAGCGCGCGTGATAGTCGATGTAGAAGTTCCTGAAGTTCGGCGTGATGCCGTAAAGCACGTCGTGCCGTTCGGGGATCGCCGGATGTTCCCAGCTGCCGGCGGGATCATAGATCACCCGCTGGCTGCCGTTGATCATCACCGCGGAATGCCCGCCTTCGCCGCGGGGGATGCCGATCACGGTGAACAGGGTGATCGAGGGCGGCCCCTCCGCGACATAGCGGGCGCGCCGGATCGACTCGTCGCTGGCCCATTTGTTGTCGGAGCCGCAGGCCGCAAGCGCGGCCGGCAGCGCCAGCGCAAGGAAGGCACGCCTTTGCATCTTTGGTCTTTCCCCGGTCAGGATCAGGCGTTGGCCAGAGCCATGAATACCAGCACGGCAATGGCCAGCACGCTGACCCAGGTCGCGGCCTTGATGAAGCCTGCGAAGGTTGCCTGGTGGTGACGGATGTCCATTTCGCCGTGCTTGTGTTCGGTGATTTCGTGATGCGAGGCCATGATCCTGTCCGTAAAACGATGCGATGCGTCGGGGGCAGGGATAACCCAAGGCGCCGGCCGTGTCACGCCCCCCAAAGCACCGCGCCCGATTCGGTCTGGCCCACGGGCCACACCCGGCCGGTCGCGCGCAGGTGGTTGATGTGGCCCACGGCCTCGGCCAGGGCGAGGCCGAATTCCGGCTTGGCGATCTGGCGGCGATAGAGCAGCGGAAAGCAGCCGACGGTGCTTTGCGGCTGTTGCCGCAGCCCGTCCAGCAGCCGGTCCAGCGCGGCGCGCTGGTTCTCGGCCAGTTGCCGCAGCCGGGTCGGCAGGCCGCGATAGGGCAGCTTGTGGCCGGGCAGGACCAGTTGCTCGGGCTGCGCGAACCCGGCCAGCCGCTCGCAGCTTTCCAGCCAGTCGCCGACGGAATCGGCCTCGGGCTCGGTCGGATAGACGCCCAGGTTGGGCGAGATCGTCGCCAGCAGCTGGTCGCCGCCGATCACCAGGTCATCGTCGAGCGACCACAGGGTGGCATGTTCCGGCGCGTGGCCATGGCCCATGCGCAGGGTCCAGCGCCGCTCGCCGAAGGCCACCTGCTGGCCCTCGGCCAGCCGCCTGTAGCCGGGGGGCAGGGGCGCGCAGACATCGGCGCTGTTGAAGGGGCGCTCGTGGCTGCGTTCCTCCAGCAGCTCGGGCGGCATCCCGGCCTGGCGCCAGAAGGCGATGGCCTGCGGCGTCGGGCGTTCCTGCACGTCCAGGATGCCCATCCGCGCCGTCAGCCAGGCCGAACGCGAGGTCCAAAGCTCGGCCCCCTGGGTCTGGAACCAGCCGGCCAGGCCCATGTGGTCGATGTGGTGATGGGTGGCGATCAGCCGCCTGACCGGCGCGCCGGCCAGCGGGCCCTGCAGGATGCCCTGCCAGATGCCGCGGGTGCGGCGGGTGTCCAGGCCGCTGTCCACCAGCGTCCAGCCATCCGCGTCGCGGAAGGCATAGACATTGACCGTATCGGGCTTGAAGGGCAGGGGCAGCTGGAACCAGAACACGCCGGGGGCGATCTCATGCGCCTCGCCCTCGGCCGGGGGGTTATGTGTCTCGCTGCGTATCACCCGGCCATTTGACCCAGCAGCACGGCGTCGTCAAGCGCCTCAAGATCGGCCAGCCCGGCGCGCGCCGCCGCCAGGTCGGCGGCGAATTGCGGCAGGATGCGGGCGATGTAGAGCCGCGCCAGCGCCTTGCTGCCGCCGCCGGTCGCGGCGCGCAGATGGTAATGCGCGCCCAGCACCCGCGCAAAGGCGGAGAGGTAGGGCACGGCGCCGGCAAAGCGGTCCGGCATGTTCCGGTCCAGCAGTTCCTGCGTCGTCTCGCGCAGGGTTTCGGCGGCCTGCCACAGCTGGTTGGCCAGGTCCGGCTCGGCCGACTGCGCGGCCTTGGCGCCGTCCAGGATCTCGTCCAGCAGCGCCATCGCCGCGGCGCCGCCATCGGCCAGCTTGCGGCCGACCAGGTCCATGGCCTGGATGCCGTTGGTGCCCTCGTAGATCGCGGTGATGCGCACGTCGCGCAGGTATTGGGCGGCGCCGGTTTCCTCGACATAGCCCATGCCGCCATGCACCTGCACCGCGGTATCGGCGACGCGGATGCCGACGTCGGTGCCATGCGCCTTGGCGATCGGCGTCAGGAAGGCGGCGCGCGCCGCCCATTCGTCCAGGCCGGTGGCCCGCGACATGTCCAGCGCCACCGCGCAGGCCATGCAGATGGCGCGGGCGGCAAAGACCTCGGCCCGCGATTCCGCCAGCATCCGGCGCACGTCGGGATGGCGCAGGATCGGCCCCGCCTGCACCCGTTCGGCGGCATAGGCCACGGCCTGCTGCAAGGCCGCCTCGGCCTGGGCCACGCCCTGCACGCCGACGCCCAGCCGGGCCGCGTTCATCATGGTGAACATGGCGGCCATGCCCTTGTGCTCCTCGCCCACGAGCCAGCCCTTGGCGCCCTCGAAGCTCATGACGCAGGTCGGGCTGCCGTGGATGCCCAGCTTGTGTTCCAGGCTGACGACGCGCAGGTCGTTGGCGACGCCCGGCTTGCCACTCTCGTCCGGGATGAACTTGGGCACCATGAACAGGCTGATGCCGCGGGTGCCCGGCCCGCCGTCGGGCAGGCGCGCCAGCACCAGGTGGCAGACGTTCTCGGTCACGTCGCTGTCGCCCCAGGTGATGAAGATCTTCTGCCCGGTGACGCGATAGCTGCCGTCGCCCGCGCGTTCGGCGCGGGTGGTCAGCGCGCCCACGTCCGATCCCGCCTGCGGCTCGGTCAGGTTCATCGTGCCCGACCATTCGCCCGAGATCAGCTTCGGTAGGTAAAGCGCCTTGAGTTCGTCGCTGCCGTGATGCTCCAGCGCCTCGATCTGGCCCTGGGTCAAGAGCGGGTTCAGCTGCAAGGCCAGGCAGGCCGAGGCGAGCATTTCGTTCACCGCCATGTTCAGCGCCTGCGGCAGGCCCATGCCGCCGTATTCGGGATCGGCGGCGATGCCGATCCAGCCGCCCTCGGCCAGGGCGCGGAACGCCTCGGCATAGCCGGGGGACGAGCGCAGCTTGCCGTTCTCCAGCCGTGCGGGGGTCAGGTCGCCGGCGCGGTTCACCGGGGCGATCACCTCGGTCGCCAGCTTTCCGGCCTCGGTCAGGATGGCGGCCATGGTCTCGGCCGTCGCCTCGGCAAAGCGCTGGGTGACGGACAGGTCTGGAAACGACACGACCCGGTTCAGAATGAACGCGATCTGTTCGACCGGGGCTTGATAGGCCATCCGCACTCTCTCCCTCTGGCGCCTTGGCAAATCCGGCTGCGGCGCGTAACTGATGCCTTGGGCTTCGATCATATTTGCCGGCCCGCGTCCATCAACCACAACCCGACGTAACGAATGCAGACGCTGATCCTTGGCCATGACCCGCAGGGCGTGCGCGCCGCCGCCGACCTGCTGGCGCAGGGCGAACTGGTCGCCATCCCGACCGAGACGGTCTACGGGCTGGCCGGCGACGCCCGCAATCCGCGCGCCGTGGCCCGCATCTACGAGGCCAAGGGGCGGCCCAGCTTCAACCCGCTGATCGTGCATCTGCCGGACCTGGCGGCGGCCGAGCGCATCGCCGTCTTCGACGATGCCGCGCTGGCGCTGGCGCGGGCCTTCTGGCCGGGGGCGTTGACCATGGTGCTGCCGCTGCGGCCCGAGGCCGGCATCGCCTCGCTGGTGACGGCGGGGCTGGATACGGTGGCGATCCGCGTGCCGGCCCATCCGGCGGCGCAGGCGGTGCTGCGCGCCTTTGGCGGGCCGCTGGCGGCGCCCTCGGCCAATCCCTCGGGGCGGATCAGCCCGACCACGGCGGCGCATGTCGCCGACCCCGAAAGCGGGCTGGGCGGGCACATCGCGGCGGTCCTGGATGCGGGCGCCTGTCCGGTGGGGGTGGAATCGACCATCGTCGGCTGGGTCCGGGGCCGGCCCGCCCTGCTGCGCCCCGGCGGCGTCGCGGCCGAGGCCATCGAATCCGTGCTGGGCCAGCCGTTGGCCCGACCCGAAGGCAATGCCGAGGCGCCGACCTCGCCGGGGCAGCTGACCAGCCATTACGCGCCGCGCGCCAGCCTGCGGCTGAACGCCGGGGATGCGCGGCCGGGCGAGTTGCTGATCGGCTTCGGCCCCGTCGCGGGCGAGATGACGCTGAGCCAGACGGGCGATCTGGCCGAGGCCGCGGCGCGGCTGTTCGACCTGCTGCACCGCGCCGATGCCGAGGGGCGGCCCATCGCCGTCGCGCCGGTGCCGGACGCGGGCCTGGGCGCCGCGATCAACGACCGGCTGCGCCGTGCTGCCGCGCCGCGCTAGGGCTCAGGCGTGGCCCGCGCTGGGCGACAGCATCAGGGGGTCGATGCCCAGCGATTTCAGCGCCGCGCGCCATTTGCCGGGATTGTCGGTGCCGAAGATGATCTCGTCGCCGCGCTCCGAGGTCAGCCAGCCGTTGTCGCGGATTTCCGAATCCAGCTGCCCCGGCCCCCAGCCGGCATAGCCAAGCGCCAGCACGGCGGGCTGCGGGCCCTGGCCGCGCGCGAAATCTTCCAGGATGTCGCGGGTGGTGGACATGGCGAGGTCGTCGGTGATGCGCATCCGGTTCTCGCCCAGGTCGATGTCGCGGGGGGCGCGATGCAGCACGAAGCCGCGCCCCGGCTCGACCGGGCCGCCGAAGCGGACGGGGATGTCCAGCGCATTCGTGCCGGCCTGGATGCCAAGCTGCGCCAGCAGGTCGGAAAAGCCGATCTCGGGCAGCGGGCGGTTGACCACCAGCCCCATGGCGCCGTCCTCGGAATGGGCGCAGACCAGGATCACGGATTGCTCGAAGCGCGGGTCGCGCATGCCGGGCATGGCGATCAGCATCTTGCCGGTCAGGTTGCTCGACTGGTCCATGATCTGCTCCGTCCTTTTCCTCAAGATCGGCCCTGTCGGCTGTTTTCGCAAGGGATTGCCGCTAATGTGACTTCACCCCGAGGGGGCGGGACGACTAGAACGGCAGCATGAAGACCCTTGCCCTGCTATTCATGACCGCCGCGCCGGCACTGGCGCAGGATCTGCCGCCCGGACTGGCATCCGCCGAACTGCTGCCCGGCTGGACCACGGCCGAAGGCCACCGCATGACCGCGCTGCACCTGCGGCTCGAGCCGGGCTGGAAGACCTATTGGCGCAGCCCCGGCGATGCCGGCGTGCCGCCGCGCTTCGACTGGGGCGCCTCGCGCAACCTGGCCCAGGTGCGGCTGCTCTGGCCGCGCCCCGAGGTGATCGAATCGGGCGGGGAGCGCACGCTGGGCTATCACGGTGAACTGGTCCTGCCGATCGAGATCACCCCGGCCAGCCCCGCCGCGCCGGTCGAGCCCAGGGCGGTGGTGGATTTCGGCATCTGCCAGGACATCTGCGTGCCGGTGCGGGTGGAATTGCAGGCCGGCCCCCCCGGCCCGGCGCCGGATCCGCTGATCGAGGCGGCCATCGCCCGCCAGCCCGAGACCTCGGACCGCCAGCCCGAATGCCGCATCGCCCCGATCCAGGACGGCATGCAGGTGACGGCCACCCTGCCCGCGGCGGACAGCGCCCGCGGCGACGAGGTGGCGATGGAACTGGCCGATGACGAGATCTGGGTCTCGGCCCCGGAAACGCATGCAGCCGGCGGCCGGCTGGCGGCGCAGGCGGATTTCGTCGCGGCCTCGGGCAAGCCCTTTCCGCTGGATCCGCAGGCGCTGCGGGTGACGCTGATCGGCCCCGACGACGCGGTCGAGTTCCGCGGTTGCCGCGAGGCGGCGGACTAGCCGCCCCGCCTAGCCCTCCAGCCGGGCCGCCACCGACAGCAGGTCGGCCCAGGCCTCGCGCTTGGCCAGCGGCGTGCGCAGCAGATAGGCCGGATGCGCCATCGGCAGCGCCGGCAGGCCGAAGGCCGTCGTCCAATTGCCGCGCAGCTTCAGGATGCCCTGCTGGTTCAGCGCCGCGATGCAGGGCGTGTTGCCCATCAGCACCAGCAGTTGCGGCTGCGCCAGCTCGACATGCCGGGCCAGGAAGGGCAGCATCATCGCGATCTCGGCCGGCTCGGGGCGGCGGTTGCCGGGCGGCCGCCAGGTCAGCACGTTGGTGATATAGAGCGCGTGTTCCGCATCCACCGCCTTGCGCGACAGGCCGATGGCGCCGAACATCTGGTCCAGAAGCTGGCCGGCGCGGCCGACGAAGGGGCGGCCCTGACGGTCCTCTTCCTCGCCCGGCGCCTCGCCGATGATCATCACCCGCGCCGCCGGATTGCCGTCGCAGAAGCAGAAGTTGCGCGCGCCCTTCTTCAGCTCGATGCCGTCGAAGGCTTCCTGCGCCTCGGCCAGTTCGGCCAGGCTGGTCGCGGCGGCGGCCATGGCCTCGGCGCGGGCGACCACATCCTCGGCCTCGTCGCGCGGCTGCGCCACGACCGGCGCGGCCTGGACGGCCGGGGCAGGGGGCGGTTCGGCACGGTCGGGCGCGGCATAGCGGTCGAGCGGCGCGTCGAGGCATGGCTCGTCCGCGCCCAGCTCGGCTTGCCATTGCAAAAGCGCCAGCGCCGTCTCGGCGTCCAGCGCGAATCCCCTGTAGGTCGGTTCGGCGGTCATGGCCGCAGGCTAGGGCGCGGCGCGGGCGCGGGCAAGATGCGACGCACAGCTGCGATTGCGCGAGCGGCACGATGCCTTGCCCCCGGTCGCGCGACGCCAGCGTTACTGCGATTGCGTCAGCGGCGTGGTGCCGCCGCCCATGCCGACCAGCCGCTGGATCAGCGGCCTTGCCGTCGGCCCGATGCGGTCGCAGGCGCCCGGATCGTCCAGCAGCTTGAAGGCTGGCCCGTAATAGGTGCGGTCATAGGCCGCGGCGTCCAGCCCCAGCTTCGCCGCCAGAAGATCGCCCGTGCCGGTGATCAGCGTCCATTCCCCGTCGGTGATCGCGTAATCGGGGCAGTTCGAGGTGATGACGTTCACATTCGCCAGTTCCGCGATCAGCGATTTCGCCTGTGGGTCGGACAGGCCCGAGACATCGGGAAGCTTCACGGTGATGCCCCCGTCCGCCAGCGCCGCGCCGGTCCCCAGGACCAATGCGCCGGCCAGAGCCGCGAGTGCTTTCATGGATTGCCCCCTTGCTTGTTCTGGACGTTCGGTTTCGCGCGCCCATCCCGCCCGATCCGCCGGTCCCGTGCAACCCAATTCGCCGTGAACTTGACGCAGCACAGGCGCAAGGATACGCGATTGCCAACAGCCAGAAGCATAGAGGATGCCTGCGATGACGACCTATTCCCTTCTGATCCTGCCCGGCGACGGCATCGGCCCCGAGGTCATGGCCGAGGTGCGCAAGGTCATCGGCTGGTTCCAGCAGAACCGCGGCCTGTCCTTCGACGTCAGCGAGGATCTGGTCGGCGGCGCGGCCTATGACAAACATGGCAAGCCCCTGGCGGACGAGACCATGGCCAAGGCGCAGGCGGTCGATGCGGTGCTGCTGGGCGCCGTCGGCGGGCCGAAATACGACGACCTGGATTTCTCGGTCAAGCCCGAGCGCGGCCTGCTGCGCCTGCGCAAGGAGATGGACCTGTTCGCCAACCTGCGTCCCGCGCAATGCTTCGACGCGCTGGCCGATTTCAGCTCGCTCAAGCGCGAGGTGGTGGCCGGCCTCGACATCCTGATCGTGCGCGAACTGACCTCGGGCGTCTATTTCGGCGAGCCGCGCGGCATTTCCGCCGACGACACCCCCGGCAACGAGGGCGGCCGCGTCGGCGTCAACACCCAGCGCTATACCTCGGGCGAGATTCGCCGCGTCGCCCGCTCGGCCTTCGAACTGGCCCGCAAGCGCGGCAACCGCGTCTGCTCGATGGAAAAGGCCAACGTCATGGAATCCGGCATCCTCTGGCGCGAAGAGGTGCAATGGGTCCACGACAACGAATATCCCGACGTGGAGCTGTCGCACATGTATGCCGACAACGGCGCCATGCAGCTGGTGCGCAATCCGCGCCAGTTCGACGTGATCGTGACCGACAACCTGTTCGGCGACATCCTGTCGGATGCGGCGGCGATGCTGACCGGCAGCCTGGGCATGCTGCCCTCGGCCAGCCTGGGCGCGCCGATGGAGAACGGCCGGCCCAAGGCGCTTTACGAGCCGGTGCATGGCTCGGCCCCCGACATCGCCGGGCAGGGCAAGGCCAACCCGATCGCCTGCATCCTCAGCTTCGCCATGTGCCTGCGCTATTCCTTCGGCCTGGGCGCCGAGGCCGACCTGCTGGAAAAGGCGGTCGAGAAGGTGCTGGCCGACGGCGTGCGCACCGGCGACCTGATGGGGGCCGAGGGCGGCAAGCCGGTCTCGACCGCCGAGATGGGCGACCACATCGTCGCGGCGCTTTCGGCGCTGTGACCGGCAGGTCGCGCCCGCATCGCCGGGCGCGGCCCAACCTGCGAACCGTCGGGGAGGGGCATGACGGCGGGCAACATCAAGGGCGCGCTGCTCGCCCTGCTGGCCATGGGGCTCTATTCGACCCATGACGTGATCATCAAGGTTCTGGGCGCCACCTATCCGGCGCTGCAGATCCTGTTCTTCTCGGCGCTGCTGTCCTTTCCGCCGCTGGCGGTGCTGCTGCTGCGCGACCCGACGCATGGCACGCTGCTGCCGCGCAACCCGTTCTGGGTCGGGCTGCGCTCGCTTTGCATCGTCATCTCGGGGATCGGCGGGTTCTATGCCTTTTCGGTGCTGCCGCTGGCGCAGGTCTATTCCATCCTCTTCGCCGCGCCGCTGATCGTCACCGTGCTGTCGGTGCCTCTCTTGGGCGAAAAGGTCGGGCTGCATCGCTGGCTGGCGGTCTGCGCCGGGCTTTGCGGCGTGCTGGTCGTGCTGCGCCCCGGCGTGACGCCCTTGGGGCTGGGGCACCTGGCGGCGCTGATGGGGGCGACGGCCACGGCGCTTTCCGCCATCGCCGTGCGACGCCTGGGCCGGTCCGAGCGGACGGTGATCCTGCTGCTTTGGCCGATGATCGGGAATTTCCTGCTGACCGGCGCCTCGCTGGGCTTCGCCTATCGCCCGATGGAGCTGGGCGACCTCGCGCTGACCGGGGTGATCGCGGCCTTGGGGCTGGCGGCGGGCTTCCTGCTGATCCTGGCCTATCAGGCCGGCGAGGCGGCCAATGTGGCGCCGATGCAATATTCGCAGATGCTCTGGGCGGTGGGTTACGGCTGGTTCCTGTTCGGCGAAAGCCCGGACGGGCCGACGGTGCTGGGGGCGGGTCTGATCATGGCCTCGGGGCTCTACATCCTGATGCGCGAGCGGCTGGGCGCCTCGCGCCTGCGCCCGGCGACGCGGGCGCGCCTGGGCGCCGAGGCGGTGACGGCCCCGCGCTGGAGCCTGTTGCAGCGCCTGCTGCGCGCGCGGGGCTGACGCGGAAGGCTTCCTGCATTCGGAAACCGCGCTGATGCGCCTGCTACGCGCACGGGGCTGACGCGGCACTCGCCCGGCACCGGCAGGCGAGATCTCCGCGCTTGCTGTGCGCGGGGCTGACGCTGTTTTCTGCGGCTGTCCCGCAAGATTCCCCCTTGCATTCCGCCGCCCCAGGGGCTACCTGCCCCTTCACGGTCGGAGCGTAGCGCAGCCTGGTAGCGCACCTGCTTCGGGAGCAGGGGGTCGGAGGTTCGAATCCTCTCGCTCCGACCATGGAATTCTTGATAAGGGGCAGGTAGTTTTGCCTTTTTGATCATGAGAATTGCCTCTCCCAGCCACTGATTTCTCGTCAACGCACTGATTTCGTGTGGCTAAAGGTGCTCGGGAGCGAGTCCGCCACTAATAGTGATGGTCGCACACGAGGGGAGCGACTGGATTCGCCTTTCCGTCAAACGCCGGACGCTGCTGCTCACCGCCTTACATATCATAGCCACCGTGCACCATGTTGCGCGATCTGATCGACGCGTTGGGCGGAAAGCAGACTGACGGCTGACGCCGGACCGCAGCAGCTGGTTCTCGGCCTGCAACAATTCGATCAGGCGGTCGGCGCTGATCTCGTGCATCTGCGGCTCGCCACCGGGCAGTTCATAGCGGCCCTGGCTGCGCAACGCCGGCAGCACCTCGGCCGTCACCCATTTGCGGAACCGCTTAGCTGCCGGCTTCCGGCTGGTCAGGATCAGCGCGTAGAGGCCGCTTTCGTTGATGATGGTGGCGTTCGGGTTGCCGCGAATACCCTCACTACTGTTTAGGGTATTCAGATTGACCGTCTGGATCTCGTCAGCCTCAAGGCGGCTGATCGCAACAGTCGGGTTCGAATGCTCCAGCACCCGGCACACATCTGCGGCGACGAACCAGGGCGCGTCGTCGCGCATCACCACGCGGACGGCCTGTTCCTCAAAATCGAAGGGGATGATCGCGGCGGTCATCACGCGGCGCCCCGCTTGCGCTGTGCCGCGCGGATCTGATCGGCGTGATCCAGCAGGCGCCGCTCGTAGACCTGACGAACGAAATCTGGCCCCGCCGCCTCGATCAGGCGGGCAAGGATGTCCTGCCCGTTCTCGCCTCGCGACTGACCGAAGGTGGCCTGACGCGCCACCGTTTCGATGACGCCGTTCTCTCGGCACCATGCACTGAAATTGGTGCCGTTCGCGCGCAGCCCGCCGATGACCGCCTCATGGAGGACGGCGCCGGGCTGGAAAATCATATCCTGCCGTGTCATGTCTGTCTCACTTGCCTGTCGCGGAGCGGGTGCCGCATGGTTAAAAGTGAGATTAGGTTTACAAACGTATACCGTCAAGAGGAAGGTTTACGAATGTCGTCTTTTTCTGACCGGCTGCGGGAGGAACGGTTGCGGCTGAATATGGTCCAACCGCAGCTGGCCGAAATTGGCGGTGTGGGTAAGCAATCGCAGATCAACTATGAGAGCGGGAAACGTCAGCCAGACGCCTCCTATCTAGCCGCCATCGCGGCGGCGGGTGCGGACGTACTCTACATCCTGACAGGCGAGCGCCGCTCTGGACTTCCGGCGCCCACGGCCAATCAGCTTCCCCCGCGTCTGCGCGAACGGCTGGCCACCGCCATCGAGGCGATCGAGGAAGGGCTGGCTGCCACGAACAGAACCGCGCCGCCCGCCGTCAAGGCCCAGTTAGCGCTGGCCGCGTATGACATTCTTGCCAGCCAGGGCGAATCGGCCTCGGCTGAAATCATTCGTTTGGTAAAAACCGCTTGAGGTAACGATGTCGGAAGACCCCAAGGACAAGATCGTCCAGCTTTTCAAGGAAGGAACCAAGCCGAAGCGCAGGCGCCCACAGTCCAGGGCTGGAAATGCGGTCAGCGTCAACGGTAACGGAAACGTGGTCGCGGGCGGCGACGTTCACTATCATCTGCCCTCGCCGCCCGCTGCCCGTCCAAAAGTGCGGCCCGGCATCGAGCATATTACGGCAGAGCAGCGGGCAATCCTGCGGAAACTCGTGGAGGAGGTGGCCGAGACCGAGGCGCGACTGAAGAGAAGCCCCAGAGGGTTCAGCAGTGTCTATTCGGCACTTTTCAACCAGTTCGACGAGGTGAAAAAGCTGGAGCAGATCCCGCTTGATGGCTTCGAGCAGGCGCGCTCTTATCTCTACCAGCGTCGCGGCCAGTTGAACGGGATGCGGTCAGCACCGATCAAGAACGCCGACCAATGGCGTAAGACGCGCTACGCCTACATCAAGGTGAACTCCAAGGCGCCCGAGGATGCGGAGGCGCTGGACAGGTATATCCGCAAGAACTTCAATGCGGGTAGCCTGACAGAGCTTGCCAACGATGAACTGGAAAGAGCGTATCGCTACATCGCCGGGCGGCGCAACAAGCGGTGATGAGGAACAGATCGTGAAACTATTCGAAAAGCCGCAACCACCGCAGTCGAAGCTGCAAGAATTTCGCGACGGGATGATCGGCCTGCTCATCGTTGTTGGCCTGGTGGTCTGGGGATGGAACTGGCTGACCGGTGACGCCGAGCCAGTGACAGCCGCGCAAGTCGAACTATCCCCTGAAGAGGCTGCGGCGGCTACAGAAGCGGCAGCACGAAAGGCCGTGGCCGAAAAGGCCGAAGCCGAGCGTCTGGCCGCCGAGGCAGAGGCTGAAGCCAAGGCCGCCGCAGAAGCCACGAAAGTCGAAGCTGCGGCAAAGGCCAAAGAGAAGGCGCATGAAAAACGCTATGGCTTCCACTGCCTCAGTGGATGGGATGGCAGCCATCGCGGCCTGGTGACGCAGGTCAAGGAAAGGCTGCATGACCCTCACAGCTTTGAGCATGACAAGACGCAGACATGGCCCGTGCAGCCAGACGGCCGCAACCAGATCCTGATGACATACCGCGCCAAGAACGGCTTTGGTGCGCTCATGCTCGGCAAGGCAGTTGGCAGCTTTGACAACGAAACATGCGACGTCACCGTTGACCTCGTAGAGTAAGCCGCCCGGCAAAATTCATTTGCATGTTCATCGACGCCGCTGGCTCTTCGCCCGCGGCGTACTTCCTTGTATTTCAACGGTTTTTGCAAACATGCAAATGGCAGATCGAACTTGCGGGCCGATTTGCATGTTCGGAGCCTACTGCAGCACGGGCCCAACGCCCGCTCCGCCTCGCAATCTCCTGCAAATGCTGATATCTTTGGCCTCGACGGCCTCACACCGCCACGGGCCTTCACAACCCCGTTGAAGCCCTTTTGAAGCCTTAGTCCAGGACATATTCGCCCGTCCCTCGACTTCGGCCTCCAAGACCCCTCACAGCCTTATTTTGCTGGGCCTTCGCCGATCTTCGCAGATCTTCGGGCCTCTTCGCAGATCAGTCCAGATATTCGTGTCAAACAACAACGGCAGTGCAGCGTAGCATCTGCAGCAGGCCTAGGAAAGCAGCCGTTCCTGCTGACAGCATCGCCAACCGACGGTCTACCATCAGAGATGGAGATCATCGGAAAATCCCCGAACACCCATGCCGTCATGGGGATCGGTTTTCACATGCGGCTTGACGAGCCCCGGAGTAGAGATGATGGCTGGCCGTCCAGTAGCGACCATATATCGGGTCTGGCCAAACAGCGAATTTTGCTCGCGATTGGGGTAGAAATCAAAGGGGTAGCAGTGGACCGTCCGTGAGCACGCATAAGAAAAGGCAGGGCCGCAGCCCTGCCCTTATTTGGTGCAGTCAAGCTGCTTGTTAACAGCCAGCCTGCGGTTTCTGAACCTTGAACTTCCCATCAGGCGCGCCGGGAGTCAATCGCCATGTGGGCGGCTCATACGGAAACGGCTTCCGGAAGAGCGGTGATGGACATGGCGCGGACGCACATCGGCGAGCAAATCCCCATCGGACGGCGCGGGGCTGTCCGATGGAGAGGCTCAGAACCGCGGACCGACCGCAACGAGGCGCTACCGTATTCGCCACATCTGAAAAGGTGTGGGCCTAAATACGCGCCCTGCTGTGAAGGCAGGACGCTGCCGCCACATTGGCATTTGCCAAGTTCCAATTTTGCAAGTCTGTCCGGTTCCGGGGTTGGACCTGGCCGGGCAGAAAACCGTCTGCGGTAGATGTATCTCGCCATGCTCGACAGCGCATGCAAAGGTGGCGCCTGCGGGATGGGAGAATGTCATGACCACTACACTCGGCATTGATCTTGGCACGTCGTCGTTGGGCTGGTGTCTCATCGAAGACGAACACCGCATCCTCGATCTCGGCGTGATCATCTTCAGCGCCGCCGCCGGTGCCGGGCGCGACCCGCAATCGGGCGCACCCCTCGCCGAAGCGCGGCGCGAGGCCCGTTCGGCGCGGCGGCGGCGGGACAGGTTCATCGGTCGCCGCTCGGCTCTTCTGGACAAGCTGATCGCGCTCGGCCTGCTGCCCGGAGACCCGCCCGCGGGCCATGGGCGGCGGCGCAACCAGGCGCTGCCGAATGCCGAGACGAAGGCGCTGGCCGACACCGATCCCCATGTCCTGCGCCGCCGGGCTTTGTCGGAGCCACTTTCGCCGCACGAGATCGGCCGGGCGATCTTCCACCTCAACACCCGGCGCGGCTTCAAGTCGAACCGTAAGGCCGACCGGGGCCGAAACGAGCCCGAAACCGGCAAGATCGCCACCGCCGGCCAGGCGCTGGACGCGGCCTTGGGCAAGCGCACCCTCGGCCAATTTCTGGCCGACCGGATCGACGCCGGGCAACCGGCGCGGGTGCGGATGGGTGGCGAGAACCAGGCCTATGATTTCTATCCCCAGCGCAGCCATCTCGAGGCGGAGTTCGCGGCGATCTGGGAGGCGCAGGAACACCACCACCCCGAGTTGCTGACCGACACGGCCCGGACCGCGATCCATCGCATCCTGTTCTTTCAGCGCCCGCTGAAAACGCCCGAGGTGGGTTTTTGCACCTTCGCCGGCATGAGCGGTGTGCCTCACGACGAGCGCCGGCTGCCAAAGGCGCATCCGCTGTTCCAGGAACGGCGGCTCTACGAGGAGGTGAACAACCTCAAGGTAGTCGCCGCCGGAGCCGCTGCGCGCGACCTGACGCTGGATGAACGGGACCGGCTGATCCTCAAGTTGCGCGACAACAAGAAAGTCACCTTCGCCACTTTGGCCAAGAAGGTGCTGAAACTGGCCGAGGGCGAGCGGTTCAACAAGGAAAGCGAAGCCCGCAAGGACCTGGCGGGCGACGAGGTCCGGGCCGAGATGGCGGACAAGAAGCGCTTCGGCAATCGCTGGACGCATTTCCCGCTGGAGCGGCAGTTGCAGATCATCGACCGTGTGCAGAACGAGGAAAATCCCGATATCCTGCTGGCCTGGCTGCAATCCGACTGCGGGCTGGACAAGGCGGCGGCGGTCGCGGTGGCCAGGACGAACCTGCCCGAGGGGCACGGCCGCTTCGGCGAGACCGCGACCCGGCGGCTGATCGCGGCTCTAAAGGCCGAGGTCGTTACCTATGACAAGGCCGCGCTGGCGGCAGGGTTCCACCATAGCGATCACCGGACGGGCGAGGTTTACGACCTCCTGCCCTATTACGGCGAGGTCCTGACCCGTGAGATCGCGCCCGGCAAGGCGGAGTACGGCGATCCGCTCGAACGCCAATATGGCAAGGTCACCAATCCCACCGTCCATATTGGCCTGCGCCAGTTGCAAAAGCTGGTGAATGCGGTGATCGCCCGGCATGGCAGGCCCGACCGGATCGTCATCGAACTCGCCCGCGAACTGAAGCTCAATGACAAGCAGAAGGACGAGCATCAGCGACGGATCAGGCGGGATACCGAGGCGGCGATCCGCAGGGGCGAGAAGCTTGTTGAGGCGGGTATTGCCGATACCGGCGCCAACCGCGCCCTGATGCGGCAATGGGAGGAGCTGAACCCGTCGAACCCCCTCGACCGTCGCTGCCCCTACTGCGGCGAGCCGATTGGCATGGCGCAGATTTTCAATAGCCTAGCGGATATCGACCATATCATCCCCTATTCCAGGTCGCTCGACGACAGCCCGGCGAACAAAGTTTTGGTCCATCGCAACTGCAACCGCCAGAAGGGCAACAAGACGCCCTGGGATCGGTGGCACGAGGACGAGGCGAAATGGGAAATCATCTCGGCCCAGGTTGCGCGGATGCACCCTTCGAAACAATGGCGCTTTGGCCCCGACGCGATGGAGCGGCTGGAACGCGACGGCGGCTTCGCCGCCCGCCAACTGACTGATACCCAATATCTGGCGCGGATCGCGGACAAATACCTGCGCGGCCTTTATCCGACTGCTGATGAGGGCCGGGTCGATGTCATCCCCGGGCGCATGACCGCGATGCTGCGCCGGGTCTGGGGCCTGAACAGCCTGCTGCCCGACCATAACTTCGTCGAGAACGAACATTCCAGCGCACCGAAGAACCGGCTGGATCACCGCCACCATGCGATTGACGCCACGGTCGCGGCGGTGACATCTCTGTCCCGGATGCAGCAGATCGCAGCCGCAGCGGCCCGGTCGGAGGAAAAGGAATTGGAGCGCCTGTTCGACGATCTGCCGCATCCTTGGGACGGCTTCCGCGAGGACCTGGGCGCGTGCCTTGCCCGCACAGTCGCCACGCACAAGCCCGATCATGGACGCAGCGCGAAACCCTCGCGCCACCGCGATGTGACGGCGGGCAAGCTGCACAACGACACCGCCTATGGCCTGACCGGCCTGAAGACCACCGATGGCAAGACCCCTATCGTCGTGCACCGCGTTCTCCTGGCCTCGCTGAAGCCCACGCAGATCGCCGACCCCGACTGTATTCCCGACGAAACCCTCCGCAACGCCCTGTGGCTCGCCACCCGGGACTGTTCCGGCAAGGCCTTCGATCAGGCCCTAGCGCGCTTCGCCAAGGAGCATCCGGTGTTCAAGGGCATCCGCCGGGTGAGGATACGCGAGCCGCTGAACGTCATCCCGATCCACGACAGGGAAGGAAAACCTTACAAAAGCTATGCCGGGGCGTCCAACGACCGATACAATGTCTGGCGGATGCCCGACGCTTCCTGGCGGCATGATGTTGTGTCCACCTTCAACGCGCACCAGAGCGATTATCGCGACCTTCGCCCGCACCCAGCGGCGAAAAAGGTTTTATCGCTACGCCAGAACGATATGATCGCGGTGGAGCGTAATGGTGGGCTTCGGGAGATTATGCGGGTCGTTAAGTTCAACCAAGCCGGGCGGCTGACTCTTTGTCCGCCGAACGAGGGCGGCAAGCTTCAGAACCGGGACGCGGCACCGAACGACGCCGATCCGTTCAAATACACTTATCTTTCTCCCAGCTCCCTAAAAAACGCCAAGGCCCGTCAGGTCCGCATCGATCCACTCGGTCGCGTCTTCGATCCCGGCCCACGCGAATAGCGGGCGAGGGATGGACCGGATCGTCGATATAGCCACCGACGGCCTGCATCTCTCGCTCCACCGCGGTTTCCTCATGGTCGAAAAGGACCGGGCCGAGGTCGGCCGCGTGGCGCTCGACGATATCCACGCCCTGATCGTCCATGCCCATGGCGTCACTTGGACCGGCAATATCGTCGCGGCCTTGGCCGAGCGGGGGGCGCCCATCGTCTTTTGCAACGCCTCGCACGCCCCCGTCGCCGTAACCCTGCCGCTGGACGGCCATCACGCCCAGAACGCCCGGATGCAGGCACAGATCGGGGCCTCAACCCCGCTGATGAAACAGCTCTGGCGCCGTATCGTCTCGGCCAAGATACTGATGCAGGGAGCGCTGCTCGCAGCGCGCGGAGCCCCTGGGGCCGAGGCCTTTCCTTTCATGGCCCGTCGTGTGACTTCGGGCGACAAGGAGAACCTCGAGGCGCAGGCCGCGCGGCGCTATTGGCCGCTGCTGATGGGCCCCGATTTCCGCCGCAACCGCGACGCCGGCGATGTTAACGCGCTGCTGAACTACGGTTATGCCGTGATGCGGGCCAGTTGCGCCCGCGCCATCGTCGCGGCGGGCCTGCATCCGACGCTGGGCATCCAGCATTCCAACCGCGGCAATGCCTTTGCGCTGGCCGACGACCTGATCGAGCCGTTCCGGCCGCTGGTGGATGCATTGGCCAAGTCGATGATGCGCGAGGGCATCACCCGCCTCGATCCCGCACAAAAGCGGCGTTTCGCCCGCCTGATCGCCTTCGATCTGGGCATTGCCGGCGAGACCTCGCCCGTCTCCATCGCCGCTGTTCGGATGGCGCAATCGCTTGGCAAGGCCTTCGAGACCGGCCGCCCCGATCTCCTGCTGTTCGACCCGCCCGGCGCGCTCGACTGGGCCGCGCTCGGCCGCGGCGAGGGGGACGGCGCGTGAAGAAGGACCCGTCATATCTGAGCGGATACAGGCTGATGTGGATTTTCGTGATGTTCGACCTGCCGGTGGGCAGCAAGAAGGAGATGCGGGACGCCACGAAGTTCCGAGAGTTTCTGCTGGATCAGGGTTTCGAGATGAGCCAGTTCTCGATCTACGCCCGGTTCTGCAACGGCAAGGACAGCTATGAGTCGCATCTGAAGCGGATCGAGGGTAACCTGCCGGAGAAAGGCGAGATCCATGTGCTCACGTTCACCGACAAGCAGTATGAGGGAATCGTCCGATTCTCCAGCCAGCGCCGCCGCAAGCCCCGCGAAAACCCGGATCAGTTGGCGCTGTTCTAGTTATGTCCAGGATTTGGCATCGCCTGGATGTGCCGACTCCTTGTTTTTAATCAACAAGTTGCCAACACATCCAGGTTAGCGCTTCAGAAACCGCAGGCCAACCGCAACAGGCGGTCGCCTACATCCGGACGCGCGTCAAGGTTAGCGCTTCAGAAACCGCAGGCCAACCGCAACTTGGGACGCCCGGCCTTTTTGCCGTCAAAGAGGTTAGCGCTTCAGAAACCGCAGGCCAACCGCAACGGCCTCGATGCGGGCGGCGTTGGATTTCGCAGGTTAGCGCTTCAGAAACCGCAGGCCAACCGCAACTGGCCGGTCGATCCGACCACCTCGCGCTCGAGGTTAGCGCTTCAGAAACCGCAGGCCAACCGCAACAGATACCGACTGCGTTCCAGCGATGAAGCAAGGTTAGCGCTTCAGAAACCGCAGGCCAACCGCAACTGATACCCGCTTTCAGTTTGCGAATGACGAATGTCCGCTTTGGCGAATACTGTTTTGCAGCACAACGGTACCACGACCGGCTAGTATTGGGCCGGAAGCGACGTCGTAACCCACAGCAAACTCTTTACAGAATGCCCGTTTTGTAAAGAGTGGATAGAGTCAGGACCAGAAATCGCAGGGCAAAATCAGATGACCCGATAGCGCACCGACCAGCATTTTGTTAAGAGTGACGGCAGCGCGCCGGTGGATGCGCATCGGCGCCGCCGAGATTACCTGACCCCCGATGAGGTCAAGCGCCTACTGGCTGCGGCCAGGTCCGGCCGGCACGGCGCGCGCGATCATCTCATGCTGTTGCTGATGTACCGGCACGGGCTGCGGGTCAGCGAGCTGATCGCCCTGCGGCGGACGGATCTCGATCTGGCCTCGGGCCGGCTCTGGGTGCAGCGGCTGAAGCATGGGCTGTCCACCAGCCAGCCGCTGGCGGGGGATGAGATTCGGGCATTGCGGCGCTATCTGGCTGGTCGTGGTGATCCGCTGCCCTGGCTGTTTCTGTCGGAGCGTGGCGGGCCACTGACCCGGCAGGCGGTGAACTATCTCCTGACCTGCATCGCGGCGCGAGCCGGGCTCGGCGCGGTGCACCCACATATATTGCGCCATTCCTGCGGTCACGCCCTGGCCCATGCCGGGCGCGACCTGCGGCTGATCCAGGACTATCTCGGCCATCGCGATCCGCGCCATACCGCACGCTATACCCGCACGGCGGCGGTGCGGTTTCAGAATATCTGGCGCTGACCGGCCGGGAACCCGAGCAGGTCAGCGCGCTGTCGCGGGCCGGCAGGGCGGAACGGTGATATCAAGGGCTCGTTGGCCTTGCGTCAAGGATACACCACGTCTTCTGCGCGGCAGTTCCTGAATGTCGCAGAGTATGGTATCGTTACCTCATGGAAAGCGACCGCGTCCAAGGAACCGACAGCGACTCTCCGCCCGCCAAGGCGGATCTTGCGGAACGTGTGCGCAAGATCCAGGAGCAGGCTGCACGGATGGGTTTTCAATCGGGGTCTACGGACACTGTCGAGGCGAATAAGGCCTTCATGGACGACATGTGGGGCGAGGACTGATAGCTCGGTGCCGGTGCAGCCTGTCGGCAGGCTGATTGCGGTCAGCCGGGTGGATTGGCTGTTACAGCAAATGCAGGGGCCGCCACTACCGGATCATCGGCCATGGACGCTGTTCGTTTCCCCAAATGCTGCACGTCGCCCGCACAGGACGACCCGCTGTCGCGCCGCTTGCCGAGGTCGAGACTCGCACAGGCGGCATCACATAACCGACGCTTCAGTCCGCCTTTAAAGGAGGCACCTCTTTGCCCCTTTTGGCGCGATGCCCCCGCTCCATCAATGCCAGAATATGGGCAATGCCGTCGAGCCTCAGAGCAAGTTTCTTGTGCATGTCTTGCATCTCCCGGCGCATGTCCAGAAGCAGGCGAGCGGTCTCATTTTCCGTGGTTTCAGCCATCGTCAGCACCGTTTGGCTCGTGAGGTGGTTCGGCTGAGTCGGTACGGAGCCCCCATAGGCCCCTATTCCTGGAGGATTCGCCGTGCCGTCGACCAATGAAACCAACCGGTGGTTGGTCGACCGATCGCTCGGGGCGCGTGGACCTGTAATTCAGGCCTGTTCTCGCTGACGCCGATAGAAGTCGGTTCATCGATCAGCAACTGGGCAAAGACTGGCGTGCCGTTTCCGCTCCGGACCCGAAGATGGATGCAGGTTTCCGCCTTTTCTCGGTCCAAGCGTCATGCCGTAAAAGAGCAGCACGCGCCATGGCCCAAGCAACCCCGGCCGCTATGGCTGCCTTGTTGACCGAATATGTCTCCTCATAGGTTTTGACGATGAGCGCTTCATCGGATCGCCGATTGCCGTTGCGCGGGTTGACGATCCGGCCCGTTTTCCGGATCCATCTGGCGACAGTGTCTCGACCGATGCCATGGCGACGACTCAGCTCCTTGACGGAAATGCCGCGATCCCAGTCTCGCGCCACCTCTTCCCAGATGTTGATACCGGCATCTCGCAGCGCCTGGTGGGTTTGCGCGTGCCCCATCGAATAGGTGTTCGCGAGGCCGCCGAACGATTTTACCAGGCCGAAGGTGTCGATGATGGCCTCGCGGGGCGGCGGCGTCGGCGGGTAGAGCAGTCGCGAGAGAGACGATGACCGGGAGCATCTCTTTGAAGCAGGCTTTGGAAAGTCCTGCCGAGGCGAGGCATTAGCCGACAGGGTTGCGGCTACAGATGATCGGGGCGTCCGCCTTCGCGCGCGAATAGCCTCTGATTCAGCGTCGAAAATTTTCCTTTCGAGACGATCGACGATACTCTGGGCGTTCTGCACAGCCGCCCTGGCTGCCACAAGTGCCGCAGTCTCCTCGTCGGTCAATCCGAACATGCAGTTCTCCTCGACACGCCGCCAAAGAGCTCCAGATATGGCGGGCTGATCAGAGCGTACCATAAAATAGTGCATGCTTTACGAACTCTTCTCAGTTTGGCTGCCATTATTACCGGTCAATTGAAGCAAAAATGAGAAGTGGTCATCAATCTTGTTGCGCCAATCGTGGTTTTTCGAATCTCTGATTCGCAGAGTAACTCTGCAGACCAAGGACTTATATCAGCCCATGAAGGTCGATCTTGAAAACCATGAGCTCCTCAAGTTCCGGCTCCGGTTGGCGGGATCATCCATGGCAAAGATCGCCCGGTCGCTCGGCATCTCGCAAAGCAGCGTGACCGTGGTGAGCCAAGGCTACCGTCGGTCGCACCGCGTGCAGCGCGAGATCGCGGACCAGCTTGGGACCACGCCGCAGCAGTTCTTTCCCGATCGTTACGAGGCAGAGGAGGGTATGAAAACCGGACACAGCTGACAACGGGATATGAAAAGGGGCCCCTGCTGACACAGGCGCCCCTTTTGGTTGTCGTTTGGTCGCGACACCTCATTCATCCCCCGAGTCGAACAAAAAGTCAACCTGCCGGTCGCGGTGACCAGCAGGGCTGTTCAACACATCCAAAAGGGGGAGATCGCCCCGTCATCGCCGATGACGCGGTGGCGGGCGCACTCCAAACATCATGAACCAGAACCTGATCTATCGCGGGCCAGAACCGAGCCACGCGACCCGCACCATATCGCGCCGATCCCGGGCCAGTCTTCGCGGCGCGATGGTTGTCAAGTTGCCTGGCTTTAGCAGTCCCCGCATTCTCCAGTTCGAAAGCGCGCTGGAATATGCCTTCCTGTGCCTGACCCTGGTGCGTGACGATATCCAGCACATCTGGGACCAGCCGCCAGCCGTGCATTATGCTGGCTGTGATGGCCGGACGGCCAAGCATATCTTCGATTTTCTCGTGACGAAAACGGACGGAGAACGCATCGCCGTGGCGGTGAAGCCGATGCAGCGCGTCATCGCGCGCAACTTTCTGTCCGAGCTGGAGAGGGTGGCCGCAGCGACACCGAAGCAATTTGCCGACCGGGTGATACTGATTACCGATCGGCATCTTGATCGTGCCGCCGCTGCGGCGGCGGCACGCCAGCTAGCCCGGACCCGTCCGGCGTTGACAGAGGTGGCGGCATGACGATCCGGTTCCGTTTCTCCAAATCCGATCTGATCACCACGGCGGGCGTTGCGATGCGCCCGCTGAAGATCGACGACAAGGGTGGGCTGTTCGAGCGTCTAGGCCAACCCGGGATCACCGAACGGCATTCGCATGAAGAGCTGGCCGCCCTCCTGCGCCGGCCGGACACGACCTATGTCGCAGGCTATTTCGATCGCACGGCGCAAGAAATCCGCGGCCGTAAATCCGTTGATGTCGTTAACGAACTGCGCGAGGCCGTGCGTCGGTTGGTGATCTGGCGCAAGGCCTTCTGCGACGCGTTCCTGTACCTGGAATCGCTCGGCTTCATCAACCGCACCCATAAAGGATATGTGAAAGGGCGCGAGAGGCTGGCAGCCGAAATCCAGCGGCGCGTCGGGGAGGGGCCGGCCAGCGGCAGGGCCGTTCGACCAGGCGCCGACATCATCACCCGCCAGCTTCCGGGCAGCCGCACCGCTTTCGAATGGGTGCGGAGCTATGAGCGGGCCGGATATTCAGCGGTGGCGCTGATCCCGGAAACCCATCGCTGTGGCAATCGCAGACCTCGTTGGTGTCATCGTGCTGAGGCCTTGATGAACCAGGTCATCGAAATCTATGCCGACGCGCAACGCCCCAGCAGAACACAGGCCGTTGCCGAAACGCTGGAGCTTTTTTGCCGCGAAAACCGACGGCGGGCTGAGGCTGGCTTGTCCGAACTGGTTGTGCCGTCGCGCCAAACCATCAATCGCCGTCTTGCCCAGGCCGATCCATACTATGTGCATGCCAAGCGATTCGGCACCGCGGCGGCAAATGCCCACTTCACGCTCTACGAGAACGGCCCTGACGTCTGGCAGCCACTGGAACGCGTCGAAATGGACGAGAACCGTCTCGATGTCGTTTCGCTTCTGATTTTGACCGGCATCTGGGATCATCTTCCGCCCGACAGACAGGAGCGGTTCGAGGCTGGGCGCCGGTGGCTATACGTCGCCATCGATTGCGCGACCCGGTGTATTCTCTCCATGCGTCTGGCCGAGACGCCAAACTCGGGTGATGCGATCAAGGCGCTGCGGGATATTTTCGTCGACAAGACGCCGATCGCGCAGGCAGCAGGATGCGAAAGCACCTGGCACCATCATGGTGGTATCGGGACATTGGTGACGGACCAGGGCGGCGCCTTCGTTTCCGACGAATTTCAGGGCACTGTGTCTTCGCTCGGCATCACCGCGCATCTTCCGCCTGCTGGCCTGCCTTGGCTGCGCGGTCATATCGAAACCTTCTTCCGAACCTATGGGCACCAGCTCATGCCCCTGCTGGTCGGCCGGACCTTCTTCGATACCGTCGAGCGCGGCGATTATCCGTCGGAGCAGCTGGCCTGTCTCTGCGACGATGATCTGATCACGGTCCTGCTGACCTATGTCGTCGACATCTATCACAATCAGCCCCACGGATCGCTGGGTGGAGAGACGCCCAATCAGGCGTGGTCGCGCCTGGTCGCCGAACACGGCACGCCCCCGGTTCCCGATGGTCTGGCCTTGCGCAAGGCTTTCGGCAGGCCATTGCAGCGCGCTTTACGCGGCGACGGCGTCCTGTTTGCGGGCCTGACCTACAGCTGCGGGGCATTGCGCGAAGCATTTCTGCACGCGCCGGAACGAAATGTCGAAATCCGCGCCGATCTGCGGGATATGGGTTGGATCGCCGTCAAGGTGGGCGCGACCTGGCATCCTGCCATGGCCAATCAGAGCGGCTTCGACGGTGTCAGCTATGACGAACTTCAGGAAGCCACCCGGACGCTCCGCATCAAACACCGGCGAGACGCTGAACTGGATGCGCCCACGGTCCGCCGGGCGATCCAACGGATTTCAGAAATCAATCGCCGTGCTTTCGCCCTGCGTGAGCTGACACCATTCCATGTCACCGATCTGGACGTGGAGCGCAATCGATCCGCGCTGCATTTCCCCTTACGCTCCGATGCCGAGCGCCTCGGGCATGCCCGACCGTCTTCCGACCCTCTCTCTGACGGCATCCAGATCGTGCCGTGTGCAGGTGGACCATCCGAGAACCCCACTGACCACCATGACCAATCACCGCCCGCGCGTGAACGCCGGAACCGCTGGAGATTCGACGATGAGCAATGACATTATCCACAAAACCGCCGAGAAAGTGGCCGCGCTGCGGGACCATTTCATCCACCACGAGCGATTCGAGCTGCTGGAGGCACGCTTCGCCATGCTGGTTGCCAAGCGCCTGTCCGATCTGGACGCAGGCCGGTCAAGCGAAGCCCACGGGCTCGCCTTGTCGGGCCCGTCGGGGACCGGGAAAAGCGCGGCGATGCACCACCTGCTTGCCGGTGTTGGCCAGCAGCTGTCAACGACCCGCCATTGGGATGCGCCGATCATCAGCCTTCGCGTGCCATCGCCGGCGACGTTGAAATTCGTCGGCTACACCTTGCTGCGCGCTTTGGGCTATCAGATCAGCTCAGAACGGCAGGCCTGGTACATCTGGGATTTGGTCCGGCATCACCTGAAAGAGCGACAGGTGCTGTTCGTTCATCTGGACGAGGCGCAGGATCTTGCCTCGCGCGGCACGAAGCACGAGTTGAATGCCGTGGCCTCGATGCTGAAAACCCTGATGACCGATCCCGACTGGCCAGTCGGGATCATCCTGTCTGGGACGCCGGAGTTGGAGGACATCCTGAACCACGATCCACAACTGGCGCGGCGGATGCAGACGGTGCATTTCAACAGCCTGTCTCCCGTCGCGCATGGCAATGACGTGCTGGATCTCGTGGAGAACTACAGCAAGCGCGCGGGACTGCCGCCAGCCCCCGGCATTGTCGAACTGGCACATGGCGAACGGCTGATCCACGCGGCAGCCAATCAGTTCGGTCTGGTCATCGAATTGACGCTGGCGGCCATCGAACAGGCGTTTCTCAACGGGGCCCGCCAACTGGCATCGCGGGATTTTGCCTGCGCCTATCACCTGCGGACCGCCTGCGACGACTCGTTCAATCCCTTCATTATACCCGATTTTTACCGGGTCGATGCGCGGCAGGTCTTCTCACGGGAGAAACGCTGATGTTCACGGCGACAAAACCACTACCACTGACGGTCCCCACGATTGTGGGGGAATCCGCGACATCCTTCGCCTCCCGCCTGGCTCGACGGAACGGGGTGCCCCGGATGATCGCCTTCTGCTCGGATGTGGGGATCGACTACTTCGCGCTTGTGAACGGCGATCCGGTCGAAATCCAGAGGTTGGCAGTTCTGGGCGATATCGACCCTGTCCCTCTGCAAGCGGCAACACCTTCTCTGATTGAGCCGGGTTGGTTTCGGCTTGGGAACGAACGCATTAAATTCACCGCATTCGCGCGGACCACGCTCAGGATCTGTCCGATGTGCGCTCAGAATCCAGATGACAGGACGGGGATCGTCCATCATGGGATATGGCAACTCGCAGCAATCCGAAGTTGTGAACGGCATGGCTGTCATCTCGTCGCAGTCCCACGGCCTGCGAATGCAAACGACTGCTTCGACCATATCCCCATGGTTGACCATTTTCAGCCCGCAGGCATCGTGATGGTGAAACCCAACCATCTGGAACTCGAAAACTACCTGATCAATCGAATCCAAAACGGCCCCGGAGGGACATGGTTGGATCAGTCCCCCCTCCATGTCGCC
This sequence comes from Paracoccus sp. FO-3, assembly GCF_006386455.1. Taxonomy (NCBI): domain Bacteria; kingdom Pseudomonadati; phylum Pseudomonadota; class Alphaproteobacteria; order Rhodobacterales; family Paracoccaceae; genus Paracoccus; species Paracoccus sp. FO-3. The sequence continues at coordinate 27,751 of NZ_VCBQ01000050.1, forward strand.
GCGCAGGCCTGCGAGATGCTGGGATTGTTGTTGACTATCGGTCCGAAAGCAAAGCGCTCCGAGACCAGGGATCCGCAGTGGGCAGTGGCCGGGAGCGCGGGTCTCCAGGTGTTGCAGGAAGGCCCCAACAGTCTGCGGAAAAAGCTCAGAGCAATACGTGATGCCCATCCCATTGAGGAAAAGTTACACCGGTATCACTACGGCGTGTTCTTTGAATGGCTACGTTATCGCGATGATGACAAAGATTTCGATATTTTCCGAAATATCGTCCGGGATTTCATATTCAAGAACTTCCCGATAGCGACCGGAGCAATTGTATTTGGAAAGCCCTGTCCCGAACAGCAGCTCCATTCTTTCCAGACAGCTGAGAAGGCTTTCGGGATCCCGCACATTCGACTTGGCCGGAAGCTGGCTGAGATGGGGATCGCAAGGCCCGAGTCCGGCGGTAGGTTCTACAAACTGAATAAGTACATCCCCACAGCGGTTCTTAATGGTGTCTGCTCAGAGTTGGCTGCTCTGGTTGGCACCAAGGAAGCCGCTAAAAGCATTGGAATAAATTATACATTGTTTGAAAGGCTGGCCGATCAGGGTCTAATCAAACGCTACTACGAGAGCGATCAGGGAAGCTCATACTACAGTAAGAGAGATGTTGAGGATTTTATCGATAGTCTTAGACAGCTCCTGCGCCACCCTGGTTCCGAAATTGAAACGGTAGACATTTCAACCGCCGCCCGTCTTCGAGGGATAATGACAGCGCATGTAACTGATCATATCCTGACGCACCGAATTACCCTTTATGCCGCTAGCACTCATCCCGTGAGCTTTCGGGAGTTTCGATTGCAACTGAATGATTTGGGTCGACTGAAGGGGCGCCGCCGCGAAAAGATTGTCTCTTCGGCCGAGGTGGCAAGAGCACTGAAGGTTAGTCGGCCGACTGTTTATCGCCTACGTGAAGAAGGTCACCTTCAGGTTGCAACCGAACGCAAAGGTGAATGGGTTCGTCGTGGGCATTACTCAACGCGCGCGTCATTTGAAAAATTCAGAAGCGAAATTATTTCGCTGGAGGAACTGGCGGAGACGTCTGGTCGATCATTGGTTGCGGAGCGCTCTCACCAGATAGGCCATGGGGCATTGCCAATTTCTCTTGGTGGCAAATGCAGCGATATTTTTCGTCGGAATGATGTAGTCTAAACATATGCGCCTGAAGAGAGCTGACTGTGCTCGGCTCTCTTTTTTACCTGGTCAGAGGCAATGTTTTCAGATGATAAAGGCAGACTTTGAGTGTGAATTGATTAATCAGGGTTTGACTTGCTTCGATTATTTTCGGTCGTCGAGGTAGAGGTTCCTGATCCTTGCCAATTCTTTTGTCGTTTCAGGAAGTCCGGCCTTTTGTTTGATAAGGCACACTTCCGGCGCGCACCCCCTCCCTTCAACGATGCCATCCTGTAGCGCAGGCGGCGAGTCCTCCTGCGCAAATAGGGTGGCAAGGTCTCGCGACGGCACACGAGTTGCATGACCGGGCTTCGGTCGCGGCATGGTTAAGGTTCAGGTCAAGGATGTCCTCGACACCATGGTCGGTCCGGCCGAAGTGGGTGTGGCCATGCCCTGCGTTACCGATGAGATGGGCTTCGCACGGCCGGGCGCCGACCGGGATCTTGATGGGCTGCGGCCAGAAGGTCGAGGGAGGCGGCACCCGGCGATTTCGTCAGCCACTCGCAAGGCCCCCGCGCGCGTTCCTGCAACAGGTCCTCCCCTGAACTGCCGCTGGGGGCCGGCTGTGCGGCAGGCAGCGATCCCAGGGGTTGCGCAGGCAGCAGATGCCCGGCAAGGCCCGGCAAGACCCGGCCGGTTCCGACGCATTGCCGGCGTGGCGGCCGCGCTCAGCCCGACAGTGCCGCCGCGTCGAAGCCGCCGTTGCGCCACAGTTCCAGCGCCTGGCTCAGCGCCGGGCCGGGCATGCCGTCCGCCGGGCCCTGAAACAGTCCCGCCCGCGCCAGGCGGCGTTGCAGCGCGCTCAGCGTCTCGGGGTTCCAGTTCCCGCCCTGCTCGGCCAGCTCGCGCAGCAGGCCGCCATCGTCGGACGCGACGCCCAGCAGCAGCTGCACCGCCGCGCGCGAGGGGTCGCGGGGGATGCCGCGCCCCTCGTCCAGCAGCACGGCCGCGGCGCGGTGGCCGCGCGGCTCGCCCTCGCGCGCGGCGCGCTCGAACAGCGTCCGGGCGTCGCCGGGATCGCCGAAGCGGCCCTCTTGCGCCAGCACGCCCAGGTTGAAGGTGGCGATCGGCGACCCGGCCTGCGAGGCCTGCTGCATCAGCGCGATGCCGCGCTGCTGGTCCTGGGCGCGGGGGTTGTCCAGAAGCGTCACCGCCAGGTTGATCGCCGCATCGGCGCTGCCGGCGGCGGCCGCCCTTTCGTAAAGCGCCAGCGCGCCGGCCGGGTCAGGGGCCACGCCGTCCCCGGTTTCCTTCAGCAGCGCCAGGCTGACCATGGCCCGCAGGTCGCCGCGCCCGGCCGCGGTTTCGTAAAGCGCCACCGCCTGGGCGCGCAGGCCGGCCGCCGCCGTCGCCCGTGCCAGCAGCGCGACGTATTTCGCCTGGCGGGGGTGAAGCCGGCTCGCCTCGTCGCAGGCATGCATCGCCTCGACGGCGTTCTGCGCCAGCAGCTCGTAGGAGACGCCGGGCGTGGTCTCGGTCCCGTCGCGCGGATGGGTCGCCAGCAATTCGCAGCGCCGGGCGGGGCCGGGGTCGGCCTGCGCCGAAAGCTCGGCCAGCAGCCGCCGGGCCTCGCCGATATGCGGCCCGTCGGGATAGCTGCGGGCATAGCTTTCCAGCAGCGGCTTCAGCCGGCTGCGCCGCGCCAGATCCCACAGCTGCTCGCCCGCCGCGCCCTCGGCCTCGGGCCCCATGCTGCGCCGCGCCTGGCCCGTGCGTGAGGGATCCTGCGCCAGCAGCGCCAGCACCTCGCCGACATGGCTGCCGTTGGGATAGCGCTGCAGGTAAAGCCGCAGCAGCGCCGGATCGGCGGCGCGGACCGAGACCTGGTAGAACAGCGTCTCGGGCGAGGCGGTGGGCGGGCCGTCGGCAAAGCGGAACCGCCGGGTCAGCGCCGAGGCGTCCCAGGGGATCTGCTGCCCGCCGGTCCGCGCCATCACGTCCTTGCGTACCGCGATCATCATCTCGCCGATGTCCTGGGCGGGGGTGTGGATATGGCTCAGCAGCGCCTCGGTGAAGGTGCCGTTGCGGCCGGCGCCGTCAAAGGCCACCGCGCCGGGCTGGGTGGCATAGGCGATCAGGAAATCCGCGGGGCTGCCGATCCGGGCCAGGCCGCGGCCGGCGCCGGCAAGCCGCAGCGGATTGTCGCCGCAGGCGTCCAGCAGCACGATCTTGACCCCCGGCGCCCCGGCCATCGCCCCCAGCACCTCGTCCAGCGCCACGGTGCGCTCGGTGGCCTGGTCCAGCCGCTCCAGCCGGAAATCCCGCGGCAGCAGATAGTTCCGGTCGGCGACCTGAAAGGCATGGCCGGCATAGTAGAACAGCGCCACCTCGGCGGTCTGCGCCGCCGCGCCGAACTGGCCGATCAGCGCCCGCATCTGCGCCTGGTCGCTGTCCACGCCCAGGATCACCTGGAAGCCCAGGTCGCGCAGCGCCGCGGTCATGTCCTCGGCATCGTTGGCGGGATTGTCCAGCGCCGGCACGCCGCCATAGGCGGCATTGCCGATCACCAGCGCCACCTTGGGCGCCGCCGCGGCCTCGGCGGCCAGGAACAGTGCCGCGACCAGCGCGGCGAGGATGAGGGCGGGCCTAAAGCCCGACCGCGCGCACCAGGACGGCATCGGCTTTCTCGACCGTGGCAAGGATCAGCCCCTCCTGCCGGGCATGGGCGCGGGCCAGTTCGGGGTCTTCGACCCGCAGCAGCGCGATCTGCTTGACGATCTCGGCCCGCGCGCCGGCGATGGCCTGGCTGGCCTCGCGCAGGGCGTCGCCGCGGATGGCGCGGCGCTCGGTATCGCTGCCGGCCGTGGCCAGCCGGTCCATCGCCCGGCTGCGCGCCGCGCCGATCTCGGCGCTGGCCTGGCGCAGGATGGCCGAGACCGTCTGCATCGAGGGCGGCAGTTCCGCCGAAAGCTGGTCCAGCGCGCTGGAATAGCGGTCCAGCGCCCGCGACAGGCAGGCCAGCATGTCCTCGGCCTGGCCCTCGTGCTGGCTGCAGGCGTCGATCATCTGCGACACCTCGTCCGACAGGGCGGCAAGCCGGGCCAGCCCGTCCTCCTGCACGCCGCCGCTGTCTGTGATCAAGGGCGGATCGGTCGGCAGCGTGACCGGAAGGGGCAGGGGGCCGTCCGTCGGGTTCGGCAGCCCGGTCTCCGGCAGGGTGTTCTGCGCGATCGGCAACCCCCTGGCCGTGCCGGGGCTGAGGATCTGCAAGGTGCCGGGGGCATAGGTGATGGCATAGTTCGCCTCGGCCCCCGCCAGCATCCGCGCGTCCGCGGCGGTGATGCCGTAGGCGCCCGGCGGGCTGGCCGCGGCGGCATCGCTGGCCAGCAGGACGTCGGTGATCGCGTCGCCCTGGGCCAGGGTGCCCGCGATCAGCGCCCAGTCCAGCACCGGCGCGGTGCCGAAGCGTGCCGCGGCGTCGCGGGCGCCGATGGTGATGGCGCGCCGCAAGACCTCCAGCGCGCCCTCGGCATAGGTGATGATGTAATTGCCGGTCGCATCGCCGCCCGCGCCCTCGATCCGGGCGCCGCCGGCGCCGATGACATAGGGCGAGCCGGCGACCCAGGCCCCGGCCGCCGCGCCTTCGCTGGCCAGGTCCAGCGCGGCCAGCCGGTCGTCATAGCGCAGGCCCGTCGCGGTGGCGTCCCCGACCAGCAGCCGGCGCTCTTCGCCATAGGTCTTGCTCAGGTCGTTGGCCGAGACGGTCAGCAGCGCGCGGTTGATGGTCAGGCTCGCCGCCGAGGCGATGATGCGATAGCCGGTCCCGTCGGCCGAGGTGACGCTGCCCGCCGTCTGGATGGGATAGGTTCCGGCATTGCGCACGCCCGCCGGCAGGCCGAAGATCCCCGCGACCAGGGGCTGGTCGCCGAACAGGTAGCGGCCCAGCCCATGCACCGTGCCGTCGGGCGTGGGCAGGGCGTCGCCATAGGTCGCCGACAGCGGCGCGGGTTCGGCCCAAAGCACCGGGTCGATGCTGTAGAGCTGCGGATAGGCGCCATTGCCGCCCGGCGCCCAGGTGGTGGTGAAGCTCCAGCCCGTCGCGCGGGCCATGAAGCCCGCCGTGTCCTGCAACTGCGCCGTGGTCAGCCCGCTGCCGCCGGCGGATTGCTGCTGCCCGCTGGCCTGGCGGTCCCAGAACGAGGCGGCGGTGCTGCCGGTGCCCTCGCCCTCGTCATTGGCCCCGACCAGCCCGCCGGTGCGCAGCAGGCCCGCCGCGGCCGTGGAACTGATCCGGCCCGCCGCATGGGTCCGCGCGATGCTGCCGGCGTTCGAGCCGACCAGCCCGCCGATGGTCGCGGGCAGGTTGCCGGAATAGGTCACGGGGGCCAGCGCATAGGCGTCGGCGATGCTTCCGTCGTTCCACCCCGCCAGCCCGCCCAGGGCCGAGCGCGGGCCGTCCAGCGCCTCGGTGCCGTCCAGCGCGACCTCCAGGCTGCCCGAGGCGCGGGCGCGGGCGATGGTGCCCGGGTTCCAGCCGACCAGCCCGCCCGCCGCCGTCACCGCATTGCCCCTGACGCTGACGGCATTGTCGGCAAAGGCATCGGCGATCTCGCCCTCGTTCGCGCCGGCCAGGCCGCCGATCTCGGCGATGCTGTCGCCCTCGGGCAGGCCGGACAGGACAAGGCCCAGCCCGCCCAGGGCATAGGCGGCGCCGATGGTGCCCTCGTTCACGCCGACCAGCCCGCCGGCCCGGACATAGCCCGCGGTGTCGAGGTCCATGGCAACGTCGCTCCAGGCGTCCGAGATGGCGCCGCTGCTGGTGCCGGCCAGGCCGCCCAGGGCCAGCAGGCGGATGGTCTCGACATCGTCCTGCGACAGGGTGATGCCGCCGCTGGCCGAGACCCCGGACAGGTCCGCCGCGTTCTCGCCCACCAGCCCGCCGATGATCCAGTTGCCGTTGCCGGTCTGGGAGATCTGCGCGGCGGCGGTGGAATCGGCGATGCTGTCGCCCTCCTGGGTCAGCCCGACCAGCCCGCCGATCCGCGAGGCGGGGGCGAAGCCTTCGCTGTTGTCCTCGGACCCGTCGAAGCCGGAATCGATGCTGCCGGCATAGCGGCTGCCGGTGATCGTCATCCCGCCCAGCGATTGCCCGACAAGGCCGCCGGCCAGGACCACGTCGCCCCAGCCGTCCGCCTCGCCCGCAAGCGCCAGGGCGACGCGGGATTCCGCATCGGCGATGCGGCCGTCGCCGAACAGCCCGGCCAGGCCGCCAAAGCTGGCGCTGCTGACCGAATCCTCGCCCATCTCGGCCGCGATCCGGCCAGTGACCAGCACGTTCTCGATCACGTTGGGCGCGCTGCCCGCCTGCGTCTCGCCGACCAGCCCGCCGGCGACGGGGGCGAAGCTTTGCCGCGCCTCCAGCGCGATGTCCAGCAGGCGCAGGTTCTGGATCGTGGCGCCGGCGATGATGCCGAAAAGCCCGCCCGGCCCCGAGGAGACCACCTGCGCCAGCCCGCTGATCGCATGGCGCCCGCCCGCCGCCGTGGCACCATCGAGGCTGCCCGAGAAGGGGGTGCCGCGGCCGCCGATGGGCCGGAACCCTTCGCCCAGGTTCCAGCCGGCCGTGCCCGATGCGGCGATGTCGGCCCCCAGCGCGTAATGCGCCCCGGCATAGCCGGTCGAGCCGATGCCCTGAAGCCCATAGGCATCGGTGACGACATAGCGGCTGGCGGCGGTCCCGGTGCCGCCCGTCGCCCGCAGGAAGCCCGCCGTGTCGGAAAGCGCGAAGTCGCGCGCCGCAAAGCCCGGCAGCGTGGCCGCGACCTGCCGCCATTGCGAGGCGCCGTTCAGGCGGAAGCTGTCCACCGAGACGCCCGCCGCCGCCGTGACCAGCGGCGCTTGCAGGTTCAGCACCCCGGCCGGCCCCTGCACCGGCGCGTTCAGCGCGATGCCTTCGCCCGCCGCCAGGTTCAGCGCCGTCGCGCCGCTCCAACTCAGCGCGCCCAGGGAGGTAAGGTCGGCGCCGGCGGTCAGCGACAGCTGGCCCGGCCCGCTCCAGCTCATCGCCGCATTGACCAGCAGGTCGTTGTCGGCGCGCAGGTCCAGATGGCTGGCCGCGCCGGCGGCAAAGGTCAGGGTCATCGGCGTATCGACGACCAGGTCGCCGGCATCGTCGCCCTCGCCCGCGGTCGAGAGGATATAGTGGCCGGGGTCCAGCAACATGCCATAGATGTCCGTCACCAGCACATGCGTCGGATCGTCGGGGTCAAAGGTCTCCTCGTCGACGATGCGCAGGTTCTGCGGGTCGAACAGCACCGTCCCCGGCCGGCCGCGGGGGGCCGAGACCCGCACGTCGGAGCTGCGGATCGCCAGGGCGCCATGGCTGGAGATCTCGGCAAAGCCGCCGTCGCCGCCCATGTCGCCGCCGCGCGCCGACACGCCGCCGGCCAAGCGGGTATGCTCGTCGGACCAGACGATGATCCGCCCGCCATCGGCACGGCCGATCCCGTCGGCCAGCAGCCGCGTGCCGGCGTCCAGCGTGGTGCGGCGCGCCCGTGGCAGGCCGGCCCCGCCGCGATAATCGCCGCCGACGCGGATCAGCCCGCCGCCGCCGGTGCCGCTGGCATCCAGCACCGCGCCCTCCAGCGCGATCTCGGCGCCGGTGACGGTGATGCTGCCGCCGCGCTCGGG
>NZ_VCBQ01000051.1:0-34923 GCF_006386455.1 Paracoccus sp. FO-3
ATTCGGAACTCTGGATAAGACGTATTCGCGCGGCGACAGGTCCATTTTCAGGTCGCCCCATTCCTCGGTGGGAATCTCCGCCAGGCGCCGTTCCATCAGCGCCTCGCCGGTCGAGACGATCTGGATGACGGCCGAATGGCCCGCCTCCAGATCGGCGGTGATCGAGCGAAGCAGCGTCGGGGTCTTCATGCTCGTCAACAGATGGCCGAAGAAGCGCTGCTTGGCGGACTCGAAGGCCGAGCGCGCGGCGGATTTGGCCTGCCGGTTCAGCGTGCCGGAGCCGCCGTCGCCGCCGGTGATGTTGGCGGCCTGCATCGCGGCGTCCAGGTTGTGGTGGATCACGGAAAACGCATCGGCATAGCTGTCGTAGATGCGGATCTGTTCCGGCGTCAGCTCGTGGTCGAGCAGTTCATATTCGACGCCGGCGAAACTGAGCGACCGTGCGGTGTAGAGACCGAGCGCCCGCAGGTCGCGGGCCAGCACCTCCATCGCCGCGACGCCGCCGGCCTCGATCGCCTCGATGAACTCGGCGCGGGTCGAGAACGGGAAATCCTCGCCACCCCAGAGGCCCAACCGCTGCGCATAGGCGAGATTGTGAACCGTGGTCGCCCCGGTGGCCGAGGCATAGACGACGCGAGCCTGCGGCAGGGCATGCTGGAGTCGCAGCCCGGCTCGGCCCTGCTGGCTGGCGGCGACGTCGCCGCGTTCTCCCTTGCCGCCTGCGGCGTTTTGCATCTGGTGGGCCTCGTCGAAAATCACCACCCCATCGAAGTCGGAGCCCAACCATTCGACGATCTGCCTGACCCTGGAAACCCTTTCTCCGCGATCATCGGAGCGCAGCGTAGCATAGGTTAAAAATAGGATGCCCTCGCCCAGCGTGATGGGCTTGCCTTGGGGGAATCGCGACAGCGGCGTGACCAGCAGCCGTTCCATGCCGAGGGCGCTCCAGTCCCTCTGGGCGTCTTCAAGCAATTTGTCCGACTTGCTGATCCAGACCGCCTTGCGACGGCCCTGCATCCAGTTGTCGAGGATAACGGCCGCAGATTCCCTGCCTTTACCGACGCCGGTGCCGTCCCCGATCATGAAGCCCTGCCGGAAACGGATGGCGCTCGTGGCGTCCTCCGGCGCGGCCGACAGGGTGTCGAAGGTCTCGTCCACCGTCCAGGCCCCGGCGAGGAAGCCAGCATGGGCCTCGCCGGCATAAATCACCGTCTCCAATTGCGCCTCGGACAGCTTGCCGAGAATGTCATCCGGCAGCACCGGCCGATAGCTCGGCTTTGGCGGCGCGATGCTCGCCATCGAGGCGGATTGCACGAGTTGCGTCGGATGCGCCTGCGCCCCGGCGATGCGAATGGTCTGAAGCCCGTAATCTTCATAGATCGCATCGGAGAGGCGGCCGTCCTCGGCCGGCGCCCAATCCACGGTCTCATAGGCGAGCGGCACCCCGTCCGGCTCGGCCAGCGGCGCGGCGGGTGCGGGTTTCGCAGCGCGGTTGACATAGCCGCGCACGGTGCGCGGCGCAGCCGGTCGTGCCACCGGCACGGCCAGGCCGGGATCGACCGGAAGCCGGGCCGGAAGCTGCGCCGCCAGCCAGTCCATCAAGGTGGCGACGTCCGGCGCGACCCCCGGCGCGGTCGGGAACACCGCTGGATCTTCGGCGGGCAGCTTGTCGATGACGGTAAGCCGCGTCGAAACGCTCGTGCCGTGCTTGGCATAGACGGAACCGTCGATGGCGGCGGAGAAGGTGACGCGCCCGCGTTCCTGCAGCCGGGTCCAGGAGGCGGTCCAGGCCGGATTGTCGGGTGCGAAGTTCGCTCCGGTGATGGTCACGAGCCGCCCGCCGGGCGCGAGGCGCGCGAGCGCCGAGGCGACATGGCGGAAGGCGGCATCGGCCATGCGGCCCTCAACATTGGCCATGACCGAGAATGGCGGGTTCATCAGCACCACGGTCGGGATCAGGCCGGGATCGAGGTGATCGTCGATCTGGGCGGCGTCGAACCGGGTGACGGACAGGGCCGGAAAGAGGGAAGACATGAGGCCGGCGCGGGCCTCGGCGAGTTCGTTGACGAGCAGCGTGCCACCGGCGATCTCGACCAGGATGGCGAGGAGCCCGGTCCCGGCCGAGGGTTCCAGCACCCGGTCGACGGGCGTGATCGCCGCCGCCGTCATCGCTGCGAAGCCGAGCGGGATCGGGGTCGAGAACTGCTGGAAGGTCTGGGCCTCTTCGGAGCGGCGCGTATGCGTCGGCATCAGCCCGGCGATCTTGCCGAGCTGCGGCAGGATCGCCGCCGGAGACCCGGACTTGCGGAAAAGCGCTTTTCCGTATTTGCGCAGGAAGAGGACGGTCGCCGCCTCGCAGGCGTCGTAGGCCAGCTTCCAGGTCCAGGCGCCGGTGGCATCAGAAGTGCCGAAACCCGCTTCCATGGCCGCGCGCAGCATGGCGGCGTCGATACGCTGGCCGCGTTCGAGATGCGGCAGCAGCAGCCCGGCAGCAGCGAAAACCTGCGCTGCGGTCTCGCCGTCATGGTCGAGCGGAAGCGGCGCGGCGGCGGATGCCGCCGCGGATGCGGAAATCATGTTCATCAGGGATTCCTCGGGAGAGCGGAAAAGGACCGAGCCGCGCAGCGCTCTCTCTCGACCGCACCGGCTCCAATCCCTTCCGGCCTCACTCTCCCTCTCAAGCCGTGGCGATAGCCGGCATGAAACAAGCGCCCGGCCGCCAGGCGGGGCGCTTGTCGAAATCAGCCGAACCGGCGGCCAGAGCCGGTGAAGGTATAGTCGTTGGCGACGATGCTCTCGTCGACCGCCTCGTCCGAGGTCAGGTATTCATATTCGCGCTCAAGCTGGCGATAGAGCCAGCGGGCAAGATCGCGCAGCGCCTCGATGACGATATCCTCGGTATCGGCGGTCATGTCCTGCCAGGTCGGGCTGTCGCGGGTGACGGAGATCGCCATGCAATATTCGTGGTAGTAATGACCGCGATGGGTGGCCTCGGCACGAAGCTGGTAGAAATTTCGCCGCTGCACCACCTGGAGGGCGTCGGCGATGCCGTGCAGCGTGGTATCCTGCGGCGCATAGGCCCGGATCGCGGCCGAGGCGTTCTTCCGGTAGGAATAGTAGCCCTCGAAACAGGCACCATCGCCCTGCGACCAGAAGCCCGAGAAGAAGATGCGGGGCTCCTGGCGCGATCCGCCACCCATGAGCCGGACGGTGCGGGTCTTGAAGTCGATGCCGAGAATCTCCGCGATCTGCTGGAAATCCTCATAAACCGCATCATACCAGTCGTAGTCGAAGCCGCCCTCGCGATACCAGGCACGGGCCTTGTCCTTCGCCTCGTCGGAAAGCTCGGCGAGCCGATAGACGGTGGTTTCGATGACTTCAGGCATAGGGGTCGCCTCCGTCCAGGACGATCTCCAGCCAACTGCCGCTGTAGATCCAGTCCACCGTCTCGCCGGTGGCGAGATCGAGAACATGCGCGCCGCCGCAAAAGGCGTTGACCCTGGCTTGCGAGCATGTCGTGGCATACTGGAAGCCCCATCGGCCGGTCAGGTCGAATGCCGACGCGCAGCGCTTGACGAACTGGATCACATGCTCGGGGTCGCCGGTCTCATCGTCGCGCATCCAGAGCTGGGTGCCGCCATGCTCGGGCTGGATCGACAGGAGGAATCCTTCCGAGGGAGGATCTTCGGCGGCATTTTCCTCCGACAGCGCGTTGTAGAGTTCGAGCGCGTGGGCGGCGTTTTCCGGAGTGCCCACGTCGAGCAGGCAGGAGAAATGGGTGAAATAGTTGGCCATGTCGGGCTCCTGAAAGGAGAAAGCCCGGCGCGGGGCCAGGCGAGGATGTGGAAGAAGGTATCAGGCGGCCTGCGGCAGACGCAGAAGGTCCGCGGCGGTCTCGCGCCAATAGGGATCGACCAGTCGCGCCTCGAGCAGGCTGGCGCGATAACGATGACCACGGGCTGCCCTGTGATCACACCGACCGGAGGCGGCGAAGGCCAGCCCGCGCAAGCGGCTGGCTTCGGTGACGATGCGGCGGGCCTCCGCGTCTGAGGCGACCGGCTGCTTCCAGAGGATAATTCCAGCCCGGATCTCTCCAGCGAGAACCAGACCGAGATCGCCATCCTGAATGGTGATCACGCGCGGGCGAAAGCGCAGCGTCTCGTCCGTGCTGACGCGAATGTCGCCGCGCGCGACGCGCTGGCTGGCAAGGATCATGGCCTCTTCGGCGGATGCTGATTGGCCGATGACAACCGTGCGGTCGAATTCATCGGCGCCGTCGAGGCCCTCGTAACCGGCGATGCCGATGCAGGTGAGGCGTAGCGGCAGCTTCTGCGCATGGCGAAGCCGGGGCAGCACCTCGCGCGTGATGATGGCGCCAATGGCGGTAAAGCCGGGCTGGGGGGAATGGGTCATGGGGCTTGCTCCACGACGGGCGGCGGAAGCCTCTCTTCCGCCTGCAACCCGTCACGGCCAACCGGCCCGCCCTCTCACTCTCCTGTGTCGGGGTGGATCAGCACCACGGTTCGCGGCGTCCCGCCCAGGTTCGGGCCAGCCCCTCGCTGACGAGAATATCTCCGACATCTCGGCCCTCGACGCGGATCGCCGCCAGGGTCCGGCCGTATCGGTCGGTGCCCTGGCGCAGGATTTCGACCCGCCGGCCCTTCAGAAGCTCGGCCAGCCTGATCTTCGATTGCAGCGCGAGGCCGGATTCATACAAGCATTGCCCTTCAATCTCGGGGGCGTCGATATTGAAGATCCGGACGGCCTCGGATTGCCGTGTCGTGCCCAGCCGGATGGAGTCCCCGTCCCAGACACGGATTTCGGCGGATTCGCAGGATGCCGTGCAGAGCAGGACGGAAACGACGATGTGGCTGAGCATGGCGAACGGCTTTCATCTTGAAGGAGCGAAATCGGCGGGATCGCCGACGGTTCTTTCCGATGCTGGCCGAAATCGCAATGTGAACCGGCACGCAAGCGGCAATCGGTGGTGATTGTCGGGAGAAGGCCCGGCTGCGCCTGGGCACCGGGCCGTCGGGGTGAGGCGCTTTCGCGCCTCAGCTCCATGGATCGAGTTCCAGCTTCACCATGTCCTCGTCGCCGTCGAACTCGTCGGCGGGCATGGCGGCATGGGTTCCGTCCCCGGCCTGAAATACGACGATCGAGACCATCAGCGTGGAAGCGAGGCTGGCGGCGAAGGCGGTGGCATCTGCATAGGACATGGGGTTCCGGCTCCTGTCTTTGGAGGCGGGGGACCATCCCCCGCGCGACAGGCGCCCGAAGTGTCCGGCCGGATCTGCAATCACCCTCGCGCGTTCGGGAATGCCCCGAATCCGCGAGGGCGGCACGCTCGCGTAAGCCGACCCCTTGCGGGTTGATTGACGAAGAAACGGTTGGACCAAGGTTCGCGAATGGAAGCGGGGGATGGGGCCTTGCCTCTGACGGGATGCCGGGAAACCTGTCGCAGATGCCTCGCCGCGCCAGCCTTGTTTTCGGGATGATTTCCCCGATTTGTTTCAGGCCGGGGATGGAATCCGCATTTCCGCCGCGAGAAACTGACAGCACAATGGTGAAGCTGGTACTCGATCCATGCTGCCTGTGCAGGTCTACCCGACGGCCCTGTGCCCAGGCGCAAGGTGCGCGCCGTTCAGTTCCAGAGCCCATCCGCAATCTCGCGGGCGATCAACGCGCGGGCCTTCGTCATCACATCATCGCCGGAGGTGTCGATATGACCGTAAAACCGCGTCCGCGCGCCATCGGCGGTCCAATCCGCATAGTGGCAGTATTCGCGGGCATCGAGCCGGAAGGCGCGCATATCCTCGGCCCAATGCGGCTTCGGCTCCACAACAACGGTGATGCCATCGCGCGTTTCCTCCCAAGGAAGCGACCGCTCCGAGGGGGGATTGCTGCGGTCGTCGGCGAAGATTTCATCGACGGTCATCGCGACGTGCCTCCGTCTACGGCTTTTTGTGGTTCGCCCGCCAGACGGGCAAGGGCGTGACGACCGATTTCGAGTTGGCAGGTTTGCGTCGAGAAGAACTCGTCGCGCTCCATCATACGGTCGAAATACTCGCCGCCGATCTGCTCGATGGGCGGAGGGTCGTCGTCAAAGGCATCGTTCCACCACTCCAGGGCGAGGTTGGTGCGCCACTTCATCGCTTCCTCGCAGTCAAGAAAGACACGAACGTCCGTCCCATGTCGATGTTCGTAGATGGCGACATGAACGGGCAACTGGATGGCTTGATCGTGGCCGGGTTGAGGGTCGGATGTCATTGACGGGTCTCCTGAGACAAAAATGGCCCGGCGAGGAGCCGGGCCTTGGAGTGAAAGGGAAGGAAAGCGGGACGACCGAGGGCCGCCCCGCCGGGATGCTTCACTCGGCGGCAACGAGGGCGGTCGCATCGGCATCGGGGGCAACCTCTTCATCGTCACCGGCGAGGAAGTCGGGCAGCGCAACGCCGTCCTCGTCCTGATCGGTCGCGCTATCCACTGCCTGCGCGTCCACCGCAGGACGCAGCGGCTCCGGCAGCCAGCCGGTATCGGCCAGGAGCCGTTCGGCCTCCGTGGCCATATCGCCCTTCTTGAGATGGGCGATGAGATCGGCGGCGCGATCACCCGCGCCCTCGCGCACCGCTTCGAGGATTCGGGTCTTGGTGACACGGCCCAGGTAGGTCTCAACCGTGGGTTTCCAGCCCGCCTCGACGAGATCGAGCCCGGTGGCCTGAGCAAGCCGTTCCGCCTCGGCCATGCGGCGGTCGAGACCGTGCTGCGAAATGCCGTTGCCCGAATAGGGGTTGGGTCGTTCGTAGAGGGCATTGACGCCGAAGCTGACGCAATGGGCGAGTAGCGCGAGACGGCTCGCATCGTCGAGGCCGTCAATCCAGTCCCAGAGGCGCGCATCGTCACCGAAGGGGATATCGCCCCGCCAGGATTCCGCGCGTTCGTCGATCAGCTTGGCGGCGGCACTGTCCGCGAGCCCGGTCGCGTCGGCCGGAAGGTGGATGTGACGCACGGCGGCGTAGAGGCTCGTCCCCGACGTGGACGTGCGCTCGAAGGTGTCGAGCACGAGCTTGTGCAGCAGGGCCGTCATGGCGACATGCGGATTTTCGGCGACCGCATTGCGCAGCGCCAGCGTCCGCCAGGCGGTCAGGTCGATGACCAGCCGCTCGGGCAGCGGCTTGACGGCATCGTCCTCATCATCGTCACCATCCGGGACGGGCTCGCCGCCGACGGTGATGACGGCGCGTTGCAGGGCGTCGGGATCGGCCGGGTCCGAAGGTTCCCCGGTATTCTCGCCGTCGACAGTCTCGGGTTTCTCGTCCTCGGGGCGAACATAGCCGCTGCTGACGACCAGCTCGCCGTCGCGGTCGATGCTGACGAACACGCCGGCTCGCGCAATATCCTCCGGGGCGAAGGTGACGGGCCGGTTCTCGAACGCTTCCAGCTCGGCTTCGATTTCCCCGAGCCGTTGATCGACGTCATCGGGCAATTCCTCAGCCTCGGCGTATCGCGATTCGAGTTCGTCATACTCATCGCGCAGTGCCTCGCGGCTGGCGCGCTCCTCGTCGGTCAGCTCTTGGGTCACACCAACCAACCGGCGCAGGCCGTTGGCGTAGCCGTAGGGAAGCTCGACCGAGGCGTCGATCCATCTCCAGCCCTGGCCCGCGATCTCGTCGGCAACAGAGCGCAGCTTCTCCTCGACCAGACGGTCGAGAAGCGTGACGTCCTGCAACCAGCCGCCGTTCTCTTCGGAGAAGAGATCGCGCAGCACGGGGCCGCCCGCCGCTTCGTAGGCATCGATGCCGATGAAGCGGGCACGCTTATCGGCGGCCGGAACCGTAGTCTCGGTCAGCAGGCTGCGGATCTGCCAGGGCTCCTTCTGCCAGGAATTGCTGATCCGTTCCCAGACCTGCTGCTGACGCTCATGGTCGGGGTTGACGGTGAAGGCTTCCAGCATCGCCAGCGTCATCTCGTTTTTCGCGTAGGCGTCGAGCAGGGACGGCGCGACGGTCGCGAGACGCAGACGCTGCATGATGTAGCGGGGGGTGGTCCGCCAGGCATCGGCGATTTCTTCCTTCGACATGCCCATGTCGAACATGCGCTTGAAGGCCTTGAACTGGTCGAGCGGGTGCAGCGCGAGGCGCAGCAGGTTCTCGGCCAAAGAATCGTCGACCGCCGAGGTCTTGGCATCGGCCTTCTTGACGATGCAGGGGACGAGGCCATCGGCCGGGAAACGACCGGCTTCCACGAGCCGCGCGATGGACCTGTAGCGACGGCCGCCAGCAGGAGTCTCGAAGTCGCCGGACTCGTTGCCGTCTTCGTCGAGGATGGCGCGGACATTGAGGCCCTGCACGAGATCCTCGCGGCGCTCGATGTCATGGGTGAGTTCGTCCAGACCGGCCTCAACGTCGATCTCGCGCACGTTGTCGGCGGACAGACGAATGCGGTTGAAGGGAATGTCTCGCGCCCGCGAGAACTCGATCATCTGGAGGGCGGGCTTCTTTTTCTTGGCAGCTCGGGCCATGGTGGTCGTCTCCGCGACGGGCGCCGAGAGCCTCTCTCTCGACCCTAAACCCGTCACGAAGCGAAGCGCCGCCCTCTTACTCTAAAAAGGCAGCGTCATATATTTCGATTCAACTCGCCAGCGTGCCTTTGCATGGCAACGCAGTGAGTTTTCCTGTGGCCGTGCCGAGTTGTCCGGTTCGGTCAAGCAGACGGGGTGAACGAAACGCCCTTGCGTCAAGCTGCTAGTCGCCATCGTGCTACTGCATTTTTTTCATCTTGCGGTACCGCTAACACTTGTTCCTGCGCGTTGGTGCGATATGACCCACTCTTAGCCAACAATTGGAACAGGAGATATTTTATTGCTCCCTGAACAGCAGTCACAGCAGACGCGCGCGCTTTGCCAACTCGCTCCGGTGATCCCCGTACTTGTCGTCGGCGACGTTGCGCATGCCGAAGGATTGGCGACGGCATTGGTGAAGGGTGGCTTACCCGTTCTTGAAGTGACTTTGCGTACCTCGGTCGCACTCGACGTCATCCGCGAGATGGCCAAGGTGCCCGGCGGGCATGTAGGTGCTGGGACTGTACTGACTCCCGACGATGCAAAGCGCGCCAAGGAAGCGGGCGCCAGCTTCGCGGTGTCGCCAGGCTTTACAGATCGGCTGGCACACGCCTGCGAGGATATCGGCCTGCCGTTGCTTCCCGGTGCCGTCACCGCTTCCGAGGTGATGCGAGCAATGGAATTGGGCTATTCAATGTTGAAATTTTTCCCCGCGGAAGCGGCTGGTGGTGCGAAGTCGCTGAAGTCACTTTTGGGGCCGCTCCCACAGGTGAGTTTTTGTCCGACCGGCGGTGTGACACCCCAAAACGCCTCGGAGTATCTAGCGCTGCCAAATGTGCTGTGCGTGGGTGGCAGCTGGGTCGTGTCGGACGTTCATCTTGCCGACAAGGACTGGGGTGCGGTAGAGGCGCTTGCGCGGCAAGCATGTGCTCTAGCTTAGCCCGAAGGTCAGGAACCCCACCGCCGCTATTCATCGAGGGAAGTCCGACAGAAAGTTCACCGGTGATGTGCGAGAGGCCGATCTGCGAGTAGGCTGTCCCGGTATGTCGGGATACCTACCGTACTCTCAGGAGCAGGGATCGAGCCGGGAAAGGCGAGCGCGTTCATCACGCTGCCTCCCGCTCATCATCGGCCGTGCCGATCCCGTCCGCATCTGGGAGGAAGGAAAGAATCCAGTCCGCCGCCTTGCTCGCCTGTGAGGCAGCGCGGACGATGGCGCGGTTGTCCTCGCGCAGCACTTCGAGCCAGGAGCCGATGTAATCGGCATGGCGCACGGTCGGCACGATGCCGAGCGAGGCACAGCAGAAGGCGGCGCTGATCTCGGCGATCAGTTCCTCGAAGGCGTATTTCTTGGTGCCGAAGCTGCCGGAGAAATCGCGGGCCAGACGGGACGCATGGCCCGTGGCGTGACCCAGCTCATGCAGGGCCGTCCGGTGCCAGTTGATCGACTCGAAGAAGGCTTGCGGAGGCGGCACGACCACATGGTCGAGGGCCGGGACGTAATAGGCGCGATCCCCGCCGATGCGGAAGTCGATGCCGGTTGCCTTGATCAGCGCCTCGACCCTCGGCTCGATCATGCCGGGCGGCGGTGGCGGCATGGCGACAGCGATGTCCTCGGGCAGACCCTCGCATTGCGCGGTGTTGAACACGGTGAAGCGCTTCAGGAAGGCGATCTTCCCCGGCTCTTCCCCGGTTTCGCGCGCGCGCCGCTTTTCGTCCTCGGGCGTGAAGCGGTCGGCATAGACGACGGTGGTGCCGCGCTCGCCCTTGCGGACATTGCCGCCGAGCGACTGCGCCTGACGGTAGGTGAGCCAGCCCTGTCCGGGGAAGCCGTGCTGGATAACCGCGCCCCAGAGGATCAGGATATTGATGCCGCTATAGGCGCGGCCGGTGCTGGCGTTCTGCGGCAGGCCGAGAGGAGCGCCCACCGTGGCCTTGCCCCATGGCTGTGCCCAAGGGAAGCGACCGGCCTCCAGTTCGGCGATGATCTTGTCGGTGATTTCGTCATAGAGGTTCGTCCGGTCCGAGCCGGAGCCTGGGGTGCGGTCATGTCTCGACATCGCGGTTCTCCGCGACGGGCGCCGTCGGACTCTCCTCCGGCTTTCAACCCGTCACGGCAAACCCCGTCCGCACTCTCACTTTAAAGGGGGCGTTGCGGGGTCTCCCCGCAGAAGGGGGTGCGCCGGCAACGCAGTGCCGGCCAGGGGGAAGGCTTTCCCCCGCAAAACCCGTCAGGAGCGCCGGTGTTTCCGCATCTCGTCGTCGGCAATAGCCTGCACGACCTTCATGTCCATCTGCACGACGGGGGAGAGACGTGCGACCTCGGAAACTACCTTCGCCCAGTGCCAGAACCCGGACCTGTCCGCCTGGGCGCGGCTGCGTGAGGCAAGACGCTGCGCCTCATAATAGGCTTCGCGCCCATGCTGTTCGATCAAGGCGCGCGCGTCCTGTTGCCATCGCCGACGGATCTGCCGCCTGTTCTCGATCCAGCCGGCAAGGATGCGAAACATTCAACCTCGCTTTCCGGGCCTTCGCCGAAGTGCGCTAAGCGCGTTTGATCTCGATAGGCTACCTGACCACAAAATCAGCGAATACTCGCGAAGTCTTTGTGCTTTTGCGGCGCTGGGAACGCAGCATCGTGGTTCCAAGGCAATTGTGCAACAATCTGTTGCACAATTGCCCGTTCCGGCCGGAGCCGCCGAGTTCCCGGCTAGCCCTGATGAAATCTGCCTCTTCGCTTCATGGCGACGCCGGCGGCGTTATCCTTTCGCTGGCAGGGCTGCATCTTGATTTTTCCGGCCAATGGCCGTACATATCTTCGATAGATTGGAGATCGAAAAATGGCTGAAGCAGCAAAGAGGTCCGCGACTGGCCGTGTCCGAGGGGAACGCCTTGAGACGCGCGTGACCGCTGACCAGAAGCGTCTGATCGAACATGCCGCTGCCCTGCAAGGCCGCTCCGTGACGGATTTCGTTCTGACGAGCCTGCAGGATGCGGCGCGGCGCGCCATCGAGGAGCATCAGCATCTGGAGCTTTCGGTGCGCGACAGCCAGGCGTTCGTCCAGGCTCTGGTCGAACCGCAGCCGATCAACGAGCGGCTGCGCGACACCATCCGCCGCTATCGCGAGAGAACGGGCGTCTGACGCGTGGGGGGAGCAGATGACATCCTGCGGGTCGAGGTTCTCGGCCCGCAACATGACCGATCGGGGTTCGAAAGCGGTGTGGAGCCGCTCGACCGATACTTCCGGACGCAGGCCGGACAGGACGCCAGAAAGAAGATGGCGGCGCCCTTTGTTCTTGTGCTGAAGGATGGCAGCATCGCCGGATATTACACGCTCTCGTCGACGGCGGTGCGACTTCCGGAACTGCCGGCTGCGACTGTCCGCAAGCTGCCGCGCTACCCATTGATCCCGGCGACCTTGCTGGGTCGCCTTGCCGTCGATCAGCGCTATCAGGGAAGAGGTTATGGTCGATTTCTTCTCGCAGACGCGCTCTTCCGGGCCGTGCGCAGCGAGATCGCGTCCTTCGCGGTGATCGTGGACGCCAAGGATGAGAGCGCGAAGCGCTTCTACGAGCGCGAGAGTTTTTTGTCGTTTCCGGATCAGCCGATGAAGTTGTTCCGGCCGATGGCGGATATTGAAGCATTGTTCAAATGAGGGGGTGTTCGTGGCGGATTCCGATGGAGAAGAACCTGAGAAATTGACATTCAAATTTCTACGGGGCGTCGAGGCTGATGCCGGTGAGCTTGAATGGCCGGCTGGCGCCGATGTCGTCAGAAAAGCGCTGTCGGAATCGCTGAACGCAAAAAATGTGGCGTTCCTGCTCGGGGCAGGATGCTCGTCGTATTACGTCAAGGAAACGGACATTTTCGACGAGGAGGTCTGGCGAGAGCTTGGTATTCCGACCATGGCACCTCTCGCCAAGGAGTTCACGAAGGCGCGGGCCGCCGACGAGGCAGGGTTCCCGACCGCCGCCGAGCGGAAAGTCCTCATTGACGAGTTCGGGATCGATATTGCGGACAAGGAATATGCCCGCAACCTCGAACGGTTGATGGAGCTGCTGTTCAGCCTTCGGTTCTCGCTCTCTCGAAGCACGCTTGCCAAGGCCAAGGACAATCTGAAGGTCGTCAATTCGATCATCCAGAAGGTGCAGGCGTTCCTGTGGGGAAAATGCACGAACGGAGCGTTCGCCAATGGCGACAGCACTGTCGGAACGCTCTACGAGACATTCTACAGAAAGCTGGTTCTGCGCGACCGATCGTTGCCGCGTCCGTGGATTTTCACCACCAACTACGATCTTTTCAACGAGACGGCGATGGACCGGCTCGGCCTTCCTTATGCCAACGGCTTCTCCGGCGTGGTCGAGCGCCGCTTCAATCCGGCGACGTTTCGCTACGCACTCGCCGAGCAACTCGATCTGACCAACCGGAAATGGTCGGCCGTGGATGGCTTTGTCTATCTCTGCAAGATCCATGGGTCGATCAGCTGGACCGAAGACGATCACGGCCTGTTCCCGATCCGCGAGGCGGCCGTCTCGAAGGGGTCGAAACCGGGGAAGGTCATGATTTACCCCACTCCCGCGAAGCAAAACTCCAGCCTCGGATCGCCCTATGCCGACCTGTTTCGCGAGTTCCAGTCGCGTATCGTGAGGGAGCAAAGCGTTCTTTTCACCATGGGGTATGCCTTCGGCGACGAGCATATCAACAATATTATTTACCAGGCGCTCACCATACCCACCTTCCGCCTGATAATCTTCGTCGATCCGACCCTTGAGGGAGAGGTGGCGAAGCTCCGCGCCCTGAACGATCCCCGGATCTGGATCATCGGGGGCAGCGGTCCGGAGGCCGAGCGCAAGGCGCATTATTTCGATACGATCATCGAAGAGTTTATGCCGCAGCGGCCGAGCGAGCGCATCGACGATGCGATCCGCAAGGTGCTGGAGGCAATGTCTCCCAAGAAGGCCGAAGCTCCCTCCGCCGGTGGAGAGAGCGAATGAGCCGCGATGACCGCAAACGCGCCATCGGTAAGGTAGTCTCCGTCGCGGCAGATCGCTTCGTCGTCGAGATGCACGCCGGCACCGACAATTTCACTATCGTCGGGTTCGACGATGTTCACTACGTCGCCCGTCTCGGCTCGTTCCTGATGATTCCGGTTCAGACAGAATACGTCGTGGTCGAGGTCGTCGGCCTGCGAGAGCGGGACATCGCAAGCGCCGGGCGCGGGGAAGGGGAATTGGACAAGGCGGCGTCCGCAAAGTATCTCGACGTCGTGCCGGTTGGGATGCTGCCTCAGAAGCGTGGCGATCCGTTCCGCTTCGGTGTCTCCATCTTTCCGTCTCTCTACGCGGATGCACTATATGCTCTCGATGCGGAACTGGATCGTGTGTTCGAGACTGACAGGCCGAGCGAACCTGCGCCGGGCTTGAATGGCGCTGGACCAGTGCCTGATGATGCGACGCGCTTTCGTGCGCTTTCGATCGGTCGCTCGGTCGTGTTCGAGGGCTACGACGTCAAAGTCCGCATCGACGATTTTTTCGGTGGCCATACCGCTGTCCTCGGGAATACGGGGAGTGGAAAGTCATGCACCGTTGCGTCAGTGCTCCAGTCATTGTTCGACAAGGCGGACGAGTTTCACGCCCGAGGAGCGACCTTCGTGGTCTTCGACGTGAACGGCGAATACGCCAATGCGCTGATGCCACTCGCCAAAGAGAAGGGCATCGGCGTCGCCCATGTCGTGCTGGATGGGACAGCGTCCGACGGAAAGTTCCGCCTTCCGCATTGGTTCCTGGAGCAATCCGAATGGGAGTTGCTACTGCAAGCCAGCGAGCGGACCCAAATTCCGATTCTTCGTACAGCTTTGGGGCTTACAGGGCTGTTTCGGGAGAGCACTCCGGAAGCGCTGGCGATCAAGGAGCACTTTGTCGCCACCTGTATCATTGAATGCTTCCGGGGTGCTGATGGGGACTCGCCGGTCGCGAAATTTCAGCGTGTCGTGTCATTGTTGCAGAAATATCCGACGAAAGACCTAAATACAAACCTTCTGCAAAAATACGGGGCAAACTACCAGTATGGCAATTTCTCCGGCGGAAATCTGGCTCCATTCCTAGATGAGGTTAGGAAAAAGCTCCGGGAAGATGTTGATCTGCCATCCTACAGTCGGGCGCCGTTTACATTTGCTGATCTCGAAGAATGCCTGGATTTTGCAATCCTTTACGAAGAGGCGCATGGCAACAGGCAAATTCGTGACTACTGCTCCCAAATGTTTACGCGGTTTAAGTCGCTCCGCGATAGGTCCGAATATGCCTTCCTGCGGTATGACATCAAGCCGGGTGAATCCATACCGACCATGGAGGCTTTCCTTGAACAACTCCTTGGGCTGTCAAAGAACGGCGTGAATTGGCAAAAACGCCATCAGATCATCATCGTCGACATGAATTCGATTGAAGACGAGGTGGTTGAACTGGTCTCATCGGTACTCGCACGGATGACTTTCCGCTTGCTCAGGCAAGCCGAACCAAGGAACCGTTTTCCCGTCCACCTCTTGCTTGAGGAGGCCCATCGCTACATCTCTGAGACTCCCTCAAAATTCGCGATCGACGCCAGCAAGATCTACGAGCGTATCGCCAAGGAGGGGCGAAAGTACGGGCTTTTCTTGTTGGTCGCCTCGCAACGACCGAGCGAACTTTCGAAAACCGTTCTCTCGCAATGCTCGAATTTTGTCGTTCATAGAATCCAGAATCCGGATGACCTCTCCCAAATCCGGCAGATGACGCCATTCATCTCAGACGCGGTTCTGAAGCGTTTGCCGTCTTTGCCGAAACAGCACGCGCTCGTCTTCGGAACATCTGTGAACCTCCCAACCACCTTCAAGGTCCGGGAGGCGAAACCGCTGCCGAAAAGCGATGACGCGAAGATCAGGGAACTCTGGTTCCACGAAGATGGACGGGCTGCCCTGGTCAGGATTGCACCACCTGGCTCAGGAGGCGCCGCCGATCCGGCCACAGCATGATGGACCAGCCGGATGCAGTAGCGCTGGAAGCTGCGGCAGCTCTCCTGGAGGCGAGCCAAGACTATCAGGTTCTTCGTCGCCTGCAGCCGCGTGCGCCAGTTTCGGGGATACCCGAACAGGATATCCGTCTCGGGCTGTTCGTGGACGTGGAAACGACAGGTCTCGATCCTTCGAAGGACGAGATCATAGAGCTTGCTATGGTGCCATTCCGGTATTCTCTCGATGGCATCATCGTAGATGTCGGAGAGCCGTTTGATCGGCTCCGAGAGCCATCGGCGCCTATACCTGCCTCGATAACCGCATTGACAGGCATAGACGATGCGATGGTGGCTGGCCAAAGGATCAATCAGGAGGAGGTTACGCAATTCGCGCTTTCCGCCGCTGTCGTCATTGCCCACAACGCTGCTTTTGATCGCAAGTTTCTTGAGCGCTTCTGCCCGTCGTTTTCGTTCAAGCCCTGGGCCTGCTCGATGTCGGAGATAGACTGGGCCGCGGAGGGGTTCGAGGGCACCAAGCTTGCATATCTCGCGGTGGGTTGTGGCTTCTTCTATGATCGGCATCGCGCGGCGAATGACTGTTTGGCGGCGGTGGAGGTGCTGTCGCGTGCACTTCCGAAGTCCGGCGTCAACGCACTTGCCCACCTGCTCGCGCGTGCTCGCCTGCCGACATGGCGTATCTGGGCCGAAGGCTCGCCCTTCGAGTTCAAGGATCAGCTCAAGTCGCGGGGGTATCGTTGGAACGGAGAGGAGAACGGCCGTCCCCGTGCTTGGTACATCGATGTCGCGGATGAGCAGAGAGAAGCAGAACTGGCCTTTCTGAAGAAGGAAATCTATCAGCGCGACGTTGACCTGAAACCTTCCAGGATCACGGCCTATGAACGGTTTTCTGAGCGAGTGTAGATGGCACTGGAAAAACTTGGAGGCAGGGTCAGCAACACTCGCCTTGGCGCCGATTCCTGTCTAACTTTAAGTAAACAGATAAAGTAGTTGCGCGATTCGGCGCGAGCAGAGGATTAATCCGAACCGATGTGGCCCGACAATGAGACAGAACGGGACTTCCTGAATTTCTCAGGCGTCGCAGACACGGTGGCGGAGATCATCGTTCAGGCGCGAGGACGACCGATCTCTATTGGTGTGTCCGGCGCTTGGGGCATCGGCAAATCCTCGCTGATCAAGCTCACTCAGGCGTCGCTGGCTGCGCGGCCCCGCAAGGAAGGCGAGCGGGAATTTGTGTTCGTCGAGTTCAATGCCTGGCTTTATCAAGGCTACGATGATGCGCGCGCCGCGCTCATGGATGTGATCGCGACGAAGCTGGAGAAGGAAGCCGAGGCTCGCGAGAAGGCGATCGACAAGGCGAAGGCCCTGGTCAAGCGCGTGAACTGGCTGCGGGCGGCCAAGCTCGTTGCGGGATCGACGGTGGCAATGTCGCTCGGTCTGCCGCCCACCGGATTGATCGGCGAGGTGTGGGGGTTGGGCCAGCGCTTCTTGTCGGGCGGGGTCGACGGCACGCTGATCGAGGAGGCGAAGGGCAAGGCGGGTGAGGTCGCCGCGACGGCGAGTGGATTACTCAACCCGAAGGAGGAAACATCGCCACCCAAGGAGATTCAGGCGCTTCGGGACAACTTTGAGGAAACTCTTGAGGACCTTGGCGTCACGCTGGTGGTGCTGATCGACGATCTCGATCGCTGCTTGCCCGAGACGACGATCTCGACGCTTGAGGCGATCCGGCTGTTCCTGTTTCTGAAGAACACCGCCTTCGTGATCGCCGCCGACAATGACATGATCAAACATGCCGTTCGACGGCACTTTGAGGGTGTCCCCGATGATCTCCTCGTCACCAACTACTTCGACAAGCTGATTCAGGTGCCAATCCGTGTGCCGCCCTTGGGCACTCAAGAAGTACGCGCCTACATGATGCTCTTGTTCGTTGAGAACAGCGACCTTGCGGATGATGTAAAGGAGAAGATCCGTAGTGGAGTCGTCGCCCAATTGCGACAGACTTGGGCAGGCAAGCGCGTCGACCGCGCGTTTGTGCAGTCGTTGCACGATCCCTTGCCTGCCGAGTTGATCGGCCGCTTCGACACCGCAGACCGCCTGGCCCCGCTCATGACGACGGCGTCGGGCATCCTTGGCAATCCACGCCTGATCAAGCGATTCCTCAATGCGCTCGCTATCCGCATGACGATCTCCAACGCGCAGGGCGTCGGCGTCGATGAGGCGGTCCTGGCCAAGCTGCTGCTGTTCGAGCGGCTCGGCAACGCGAAGGCATTTGCCGAATTGATGGCACAGGTGAGTGCCAGCGACACCGGCAAGCCTGTCTTCCTCGCCGAATGGGAAGAGAAGGCTATTGCGGGGCAGGAACAGGCTCTGCCAGCACCTTTCGATGAGCCCTTTTTCGCTGAGTGGCTGACGCTGCCGCCGACACTCGCTGACACGGACCTGCGGGGAGCCCTGTATGTGAGCCGTGAACATGCGCCGCTGATCACACCCGAGGACCGCCTTTCCTCGGAGGCGGCCGAACTTTTAACGGCGCTCTTGCAACATCCGGAGATGGCGTCGAGCCTGAAAGACCGACTTCTGCGGGTGCCTCGGACCGAAACCACCGTGATCATGGACCGGCTTCTGGACCGTGCGCGACAGGAGCAGGAGTGGGGCGTGCCAGCCGTTCTGGAAGCCTGCCTCGTCGTGGCCGACGCCGACCCGCCGCAGGGTGCGAGGCTTGCCGCTTTCCTAGGCGAGCGTCCCGCCGCGCAGATCCAGGCGAATATCGTACCGAAGATCGGAGACCAGCCATGGTCGAAGGGGGTCTTCGACATCTGGGATCGGGGGCAGGTGTCCAGGCCGGTTAAGGCGGCGATCAAGAGGCAGAGGGAAAATGGGAACGTCACAATCTAGTGGAGGCCCGGGCAGCGGCGTCTCGATGGTGCCACCCTGGACCCCGGACCCGCCTACGGGAGAGGCGTCTGGCAATGGGGCGGAGGGCGGGGACGCTCCAGCCGATGACGGTGTTGCGGTTCCCCAGGTGCCGCCGCCGGCGCCCGCACCACTTGCCCCACCAGCCCGCTTCCTCGGTGCGCGTCGTGCGCTAGGCGAATTCGCAAAGTCAGGCGATGGTGGGGACATGCGGCGCAGCATGGGTCACTACGTCCGGACCGGCTATGGCGGATCGGCAACAGCGACTCGGCGCTTCGGAGGTACGGCGACGACCGCCGGTGCGCTTGGCGGAGCGCTGGCGCGCGCTGCAGCGGGACAGCCCGCCGAGCCAGGCAGCCCGCTTGATCCGGCGCTCCTCGCCGGCCGCAATGTGCAGGAAGTCATGAACGCCGTTGTGGAGGCGGTTCGGCCGGTCGACGGGACGCAGGACGCAGAAGCTGAGCGCGCGGCAATTCGGGATGCCTTGACCGAGCTTCTTACCCGGTTCCCAGATGCGGATCTGCTAAATCTCGACCCTGAGCAGCGCGCCTTCGCCATCGAGCGTTTCACGGCAATCGACGTCTTCCGTCGCTTTGAACTCGATCTTGGCAAGACCATCGTTGAGAAGGCGCCGAGTGCGGTGACAGCTCTGTCTCGGCTCAAGGAAGTGCGGGACTATGTGAAGCAGAGCGTGGCAGCGGCATTCCGCAAGCTGCGCGATGCCGGACGCAGCCTTACCAGTGGTCGCATCAGTCAGGTTGTTAGGGATGCTCTGAGGGAGACATTCGAGGTGTTTGAAGGATACGCGGAATGAGGCTGGCCTGCGGTCCAGACGGCGCCGATCTGCCCGACGGTGAAGGTATCATGCGCGTGGTCCTTTACGGCCAGCCACAGGCCCAAGGACAAGGAAGCGCTGGAGATGCGGCGAGATCCGAGATCCAACGCCGACGACTTGACCCGGCCCCGCGGGCCTGGGACTTGTTGTCGATCGCGTTGAGTGTCGTGACTGCAGATTTCGCGGTCTTGCGCGACAAGAGCCCGGACGGGTGGACACGAGAGATCGAACTCGACATTGCCGTGGCGGACGCGCCGTTCTGGAACGGGCAGGCCCGGGCCTTGGCCGAAGCGCTCGCATTCCTCACGACCGACCGCTGGACCTTGCGATTTCACGAGGGTGGGATGCTGCCCACGCCGCCTCGTGAACCAGTCCGGCCGCCTGAGAGTTGTGTGGTACTTCTGTCCGGCGGGCTAGACAGTTTGATCGGAGCGATTGACCTAACCGCGGCGGGCCACAAGCCATTCGCAATCAGCCAGACAGTTCGAGGCGACGCGAACAAGCAGGTCGACTTTGCCGCAAAGATCGGGGGCGGTCTCGGACACCTGCAACTAAACCACAATGCACATACGCCGGGTGTGCAAGAAGCCTCGCAACGGGCGAGGTCGCTTGTTTTCATCACCTTTGGCGTGATCGCTGCCACGGCCCTCAAAGCCTATCGGGAGGTCGCGGAGGTGCCGCTCTTCGTGTGCGAGAACGGCTTTATCGCCATTAACCCGCCTCTCACTGGCGGGCGGCTCGGAAGCCTCAGCACTCGCACGGCACATCCGGAGTTCCTGGCTCGTCTGCAAAAGGTGCTGGATGCGGCAGGTCTTCGTGTCAAGATCACCAATCCTTATGCCACGAAGACCAAGGGCGAAATGCTCCAAGAGTGCGCCGACCAGAATTTGCTTCGCGCCGAGGCTGCGCGCTCGACGAGCTGTGGTCGATTCCAACGGTTCAACTATCGCCAATGCGGGCGATGTGTTCCGTGCCAGGTCCGACGGGCGGCGTTCCTCGCGTGGGACGCCAGCCAAGATACGACAGATTACGTCTACGAACCGATCGGAAAGGATGATGTGGATCACTCGGGGTTCGACGACGTGCGCTCAGTCGCGATCGCGCTTGCTGCCATCAAGGCAGATGGCCTTGAGGGGTGGCTCGGTCATGCGATGGCGTCCCCGTTCATCGCTGATCGACCAGCTCTTGTCGGTATGCTTGAGCGCGGTCTTGAAGAGCTTCGCGCGCTTCATCAGGCTTACGGCGTCAAATGATCGATTTCCACGCGCACCTAGACCTTTATCCTGATCCACACACCGTAGCGCGCGAGTGCGTCGTTCGCGATCTCTATGTTCTTTCTGTCACGACAACTCCGTCAGCGTGGTCCGGAACGGCGGCGCTGACAAAGGATGCGCCGCGTATTAGAACAGCGCTCGGACTGCATCCGCAACTCGCGCATGAACGTAAAGGCGAGCTTCCGCTGTTTGAGCGCCTGTTACCGCAGGTTCGGTATGTTGGCGAAATTGGCCTCGATGGTGGTCCAGAATACCGGCGATATTGGCTGGACCAGGAGCGTGTCTTCACGCGCGTACTCAGTCTTTGTGCTCGCGTCGGGGGCCGCGTCATGAGCATTCATAGCCGTCGCGCGTCCACCCAGGTCCTTGACGCGCTAGAGATGGAGTCCGGTGCGGGCATAGCGATCCTACACTGGTTTTCGGGAACACAAAGGGAGCTTGCGCGCGCGGTCGATTTGGGGTGCTGGTTCAGCGTTGGCCCGGCCATGTTGGCCGGTGACAAGGGGAGGGCACTGGCGGCCAAGATGCCACGGGATCGAATCCTTACAGAGACGGATGGCCCTTTCGTACAGGTTGAAGGGCGAATGGCATGGCCGTGGGATGCAGATCGAGCGGTAGAAGCGCTGTCGCAGATCTGGTCAGAGCCCGTCAACATGGTGCAGCGCCAGCTCGTTAGCAATCTCCGCAGGCTGACCATTTCCAGTACCACTAGCGACTGACTACCCGTAGCTTGGCCGCCGCGCTCTAGCTTGGATTATAGTTCCCTGGAAGCGCAGAACCGCTTCATCTCTCTGTCCTGAAGTAACTCCGGACGGAAAACTGTTTCACATTCGTCGTGGAATTGCTCTCGTGTCGCGCCTCCTACTCGGTCGCTCGGACACCGGACGGAGAGCGCTCATAGGCCATGGCAGCCTGAACCTCGGCGCGGATCTCCTGACGCGACTGGCGCTTCGGCAGGACTGGCACAAACGACTCGATAGGATCGGCGGGAACGGTCGCGTTGATGTCAAGGTCGGTGAGGGCGCTGGCGCCAT
Source organism: Paracoccus sp. FO-3 (assembly GCF_006386455.1). NCBI lineage: Bacteria > Pseudomonadati > Pseudomonadota > Alphaproteobacteria > Rhodobacterales > Paracoccaceae > Paracoccus > Paracoccus sp. FO-3. The sequence continues at coordinate 21,623 of NZ_VCBQ01000051.1, forward strand.
GCTGGCGGCGGTCGAACACGGCGATCGGGTGCTTCAGAAAATGCTGATCGAACATTGCCGTCATGCCGGAAGATGACAATCTCGCCAGTTCGTTTCGGATCTCCCTGCCGGTTTTCCAGCCAATGACATAGCGTTTCGTTCTATCGCGTGCCGCTTCGAGCACCGCAATCGCCGCCTCGGTGAAGCCGCCGCTGGTCCAGAATTCGAAATGCACCCTCGAGGTGTTGAATCGGTCCTCGCCTTTCGTAGCGCCGTATATGCCAGGCACTTTCTCGGTCAGCCATGATTCGACTTCCGGGGCATCGATCAGATGGTCGGGTTGATAGCCCTTGCACTCGTAGATCCAGACCTCGCCGGCGACGACCCTGCGCACGTCGAGTTCGGCTTTGAAGGTGTCGTGGCGGATGAGATGGTTGATATCGATCGATCCGCCGAAGCGGGCCTGAGCGACGTGGCCGACCACAAGTTCGAAGAGAGAGCCGCGCAGGTTCCGATCCGCCCCTTCGATGCTGCTTAGTCTGTCGAATAGCTCACCGATGACCTCTGGCTTGGCGACCGCGACCGCAGCGGCCTTGCTCAGGGTTTCGAGCAGGGTGGCGAGCCCAACGGCAACGTCGCGTCCGAACAGGTTCTTTGGCGTTGCCAGCATGATGCCGTGCGCGCGCCCGAGATTGAACGCCTCTTGTGTATATCCATCCGCCATCAACACGGGCATGAAGGGCGGAAGGTTCTTCAGGTAGGACGACAGGCTGAATTTGCGGATGAAGGCCGCGACAGCATGTTCATCGACGGCTGCACCAGCAATGACATCGCACACCAAGAAGCCAGGCTTTGGCGGCGCATCTTTCTGGCGGCGTACGATTGGTACCATGTAGGACGGGCCGCACAGATCCCAATTGAACGTGCCGAACGTCGGCAGGCGATCGGTCTCTCCCCTGATTTCGATCTTGTCATAGCTCGCAACGCCCAGGCGCCGAGCCCAGTCACGTAGTGCCAGGAGCAGCATCTTTTCGACGACGAGCCGGGCGCGTACCCGCTGGAAGTTCGGATGGCCAAGGCGCCCGTCAGCGCGAAGGGCGACGACGGGCCCGACGCCCTGTAACTCGCCGCGCTCGATGAGGTGAACGGCTTCAAGGCGTTGCAGCACAGTCTCGCTCGATACTTGCCCTCGCTGGCGGATCGGAGAACCACTGATGATGGCGAATTGGTCCAGCGGTACGACACCGTCACGGGCTTGAAGCGCGGCGAGTGCGGGTCCGTATGCCGGGCTGGCTTCGCGGATATCGCGGACCAGAGCCGTCCAGTATTGCTCGGTGCCCTCATGCTTGGCGTGATAGAGAAAACGGGCGTTGCGGGGGAAGACCAGCCCCTTCAGTCGGCGCACATTGGAGCCAGAACGACTGATTCGTTGCCTTGCAACATCCGCCGAACACCCTTGCGCGATGAGCTTGCGAGCGACGTCTGACGACAGGGCAGGTCCATCCACAAGCAGGATCGATTCCACAATATTCATGGCGCGCACCCTCGTTGTCACACTCCGCTATTTATAATTATACTACAGGGGCGGCCCTCCATTTTCGAGCCCGTCGATGCACAATAATTTACATATCTATATCAATAGCTTGATCCTCGGCTGTGTGGCGATGTTGGCCGACCCGCGTCACGGTCGTTTGTCACAGCGCTTTGTTAATGGTCTTCCGCATGGCGCAGAAAAGCTGGACGGACTGTGTCGACCAACACCTTGCGCGCCCATGCGGCAAGGACGTCATCTGTCGACCGCGTCAGCATTCGCAGGGCAATATCCAGGCGGGCCGTCAGATAGATGCTGTCGATGTCCATTGCTGCCGAGACGAACGCGTTGCGATCCTCGCGCGACTCGGTCGACAGGTATTTCAGGATCGATTGCGTCACCGCCTCCACGACGCCGGCATTGTGACAAACGAACTGGCCGCCCTCGTCGGTGTCGTGAACCGGCACCGCGTCCATCAGGAGATCGTTGCGCGGCTGCCGCAGGACGAAATCTGCGGTTCCCACGAGCAATAGCGCTTCTGGATCAAGCCGGTGCGTGGCGCCGTCGACCTTAGCCGCGAACCGCCTAGAGGCCAGTTGTGAGAGGATTAGCCATGCATGGATGTTTCCGAAGGATTCGCCCTGATCGTTGCCGCTCTCCACAATGTGGTCTTCGCCGTTGATCGTCAGGATCATTGAGCCATCGTCCTGCGGGCGGATATCGATTGGTCCTACTCCCTCGACCCAGCCCGAGAGATGCTGCCCGGCATGCATTGTTTCCCGAGTAGGTTTCATGTCCGCTAGCGCATCAAAGAGGGCTAGGGGAATGCGTCCGTTGTCCGAGCCGAGATCTAGAATGGCTTGAGCGGCGACGATGTCACCGAACAGAAGATTGCTGGCTGCGCCGGCAAGCCATTCGGCGGCATCGACAGGGTCGTCTTCGACCCTTTCGCCCAGTTCAACGGCAAGATAGCGCGCGATTTCGCTCGCCAGAAGCTCAGGGAGGCCGATGGTCAGGATGGAAATGTTCCCGTAGGCAATCGACGGGGTGAGATAACCTTGCTTGAGAAGCCACTCCAGGTCTGAGCTCGGAAGGATGCCCTCCAGCGTCGCCCGCCGGACAAAGTAGCGGCCCATAAGTTCGAGCGCCATGGCGTAGGGCTTGGTCTGATCTTGGGCGTCGGCGGTGATTGCTTTGCCAAGCGCCGCGTATCGCCGTCTTAGCTCGGGGTCGCAGAAGTTGGCGCGTGCCTGCGCGATGATTTCAAGTCCGGGCACTGCCGGAAATATGCCGATCCCCTCGCGCTTAATTCCCGAGAGACGTGTCGCCATGGCCTGCAGTAGCCAGAGACGGCGCAAATCCGAGCTGTGCTGACCACCATCCATGATGCCCATATCCATCTCGGCCAGTGCTTTAAGCGCGTCGATATATTCCGGCTCGGTGAGATCCCCGACTTCAATGACTGTGGCCCGCCGGCCGATGGCTGACTCGCGGCGACCGTCCGCGCTTCTCAGCACGCGCCGGGTGGCGTCCTCGTCCAGGCCGACAACAACGCGCAAGGCAGGACCGAACGCGCTGGATGTGAGGTCTTCAATCATTCGGACATCGTCGCGATCTTCGGGATCAAGACGGTCTATGGCGAGCACGAGAGCCGGTCCGCCGGCGCGGGAAATCTGGCGCACCCAGTTGCGCGCCGTCTCCAGATTAACGGGCCAGTCAAGCGTGTCGGCGAGAAGATCGGAGACTTTTCGGAAGACTTCGCTTGCTCCACATTCAAGGAACAAGCCACCGGCTGCTTGGAGGTCAATAAGGCGAACAAACTGTTCTAGGACATTGGTCTTTCCTACAAGGGGCGGGCCAGAGACCAGCACCAGTAGCGAGGTACGGAGCTTGTGGGCGAGTTGGCAGGTCGCGAGTCGGCGGATCTTCAGCGGACCAAAAGGGCGCAGTGGATGGTTTGGGGTGGCGGTGAGCTCATTAATGGCCCTGGCCGAAGCGGTCGCCACGGCGGCCGTCCAGACTCGCGGATCGGTTCCCATCAGCGTCGCGATGGCGTTGTCGCGATCACCTGCGGCCAGTTTCGCCGCGGAGACCATCAAACCCTCAAAAATCTTCGCATCCGGCGACCCTGCCGTATAGGGCTCTCCCGAAAAGGTTTCGATGATCCGTGTTTCGTCGCCGTTGGTAACAACGACGAAGGGAGCCATGACGGGTAGCAGGCGCGCATAGGAGAGACCTTGTTCGCCGTCGTTCGCCGTCAGCAACGTGCCGCGCTTTTTCAGTTCCACTATGGCCAGCGGCTTGTCATCCAGAGTCAAAAGGATGTCGGCCCGCCCGCGCTTGATCCAGCTTTCGCGCCCCTTGGTGGTGATCTTGGCGTGCCCGAGACGGATCGTGAATTCGATCTGATGCTTGATGTTGGCCGCGCCCAAGCGTGGAAACGCAACCTCGATCGCAGCGGAGATCGCGGTTTCGAGGTCGTATTCCGTCGGGTTCTTTGGGATGTTACTGGTCACATGCTCTCCAACGTCTAGGCTGCTCGCCAGCTGAGGCGTTCATTTTCGGCGATCGAGAACTCAGGTAGCTGCGAATGGGACTATAATGGAACCGCGCTCTGTCCATCCCAAGCGCAAGCCTTGGTGCGCCTGCCTGGCACAGCAGGTCGCCGACACTGGGGGAGCCAAGGAGACACTGCACTATCAATTGGTCGAGCGGATACATACGCCCAATGCCGCTCGTTCGGTTGTTATATGTGATCTCGCGGTGAAAGGTGAGACGCTTAACAGTGGCCTCTGCGCGGCGAGGGGAGGGCTTCGGCGGCCGCGACGTCATGCGGCCGCCTTCAGGTGCTTCTTCGCCAGCATCGCCCGGACGAACTTGTCCCATTTCGCCATCCCGGCCCGCTTCTCGGCCATGTAGTTCCAGCGGTCGTAGTGCTTGGAACTGACGTCCTGCAAGGCGTGGTTTTGCAGCCGGTCGCGGATTTCCTTCGGAACGCCCGCCTTGCCGGCCAGCGTCTTGAAGGTCCGGCGCAGGTCACGATTCGTCACATAGGGGATGACGCCGCGATCCCGCTGGCGCCACATGAACGAGTAAAGCGTGCCGTGGCTGACCGGCTTCGACGGATCATGGGCCGACGGGAAGAACCAGCCGTATTCGTTGACGTTGATCGAGGCGAGCAACTCCGCCGCAAGCGAAGGCATCGGAACGGAATGGGGCTGTTCGTTCTTGGTCCTGGACCAGTCGATGATCTTCTCTTTGGCATCCCACTGGTCGATGTGAAGGCCGGCGATCTCCTGCACCCGCTGTCCGGTCAGCATGATGAGCCTGACCGCGCGAGTATAGGGCGGATGGACCGGCGTGTCGGGGCATTCGAGCCAGCGGTAGAGCCGGACGAACTCGTCCTCGTCGAGCCAGCGCGTGCCCTTGACTTTGGGTTCGGTCGGGATGCCCGAAGCCGGATTGAAGGGGATGCGGAAGCGACGGGGGGACTGTTGCCGGTAGTCGTTGTCGGACTTCATGCCCCAGCTAAAGGCGGCATGGAGATAGGAGCGCACATGATCCGCCATCGACTTCGCGCCACGCTCGTAGATCGGACGGATCAGTTCGATGACTTCCTCGGCCTCGATTTCGCGGGCGAGACGGTTGCGCCCCAGCGTGTTGGCAACCTTGTTGAGGCCCTTTTCGGTCTCCTTCCAGGAGGGTTTTCCGGCTTCCTTGAGGGCGGCGACATAGCCTTCGAACAGATCGGCGACCGTGCCGGGGCGGGTGTCGGTGGCGATCTTGATGCTCCGGCCCTTCTGGATCACGTCGGCAAAGTCGCGCTTGAAGATCTCGCGCGCCTGGGCGAGCGACATCGAGGGATAGGAGCCGATCTTTTTCTTGGTGCGCTTGCCGTCCCGCCACTGCTGGGCCATCCAGTCGGCGGTGACGCGCTTGGGCATGGGCTTCAGGACGAGAAGGAGGCGGCCGGTGCCGCGCCCTTCGCCGTCGGCGAGGTTTTCCTGTTTCTGGCTCGTCTCGACCCGCTTCAGGGCATGGCGGATCGTGGTGTCGGTCAGGGCGGGCATTGGGGTTTCCTCCTGTTCCGCGACTGGGATCGGTTAGGGAGAAACGGGGATCGCTAGGTGGGATCGGGAAGCCGTTTTCTACCCCTTTTACAGCCCCCAATTTGCCATAACCGCCCCCACTACGCAACGCCGGAAAGTGTCAAAATCCCTAGTGTTTCAGCGTGATTGAGCGGGATCGTTCGTGATCATTTTCAATTAGTGGGGTGGTTGTGGACCAGGATCAGCGCGCTGGCGGTCAGTTCCAGCGCCCGGCGCATGATCTCGCGCGGATAGACCGGGACGTGATCGACGGTGCCGCGGGCCTGTTCCTCATCCGCGATCAGCACGTTCTTGCGGTCGAGGTAAAGCACGCGGAACTGTTCGATCTCGCGATGCGCCATGGCGGTGTGGCAATAGTCCAGAAGCGCGTCCCAGCTGGTCAGCACCGGGCGGTGCATGACGCGCGAGCGCGCCAGCCGCTGCGCCGCGGCCTCGACGATCTTCAGCTCCTGCACCACGGCGGGGCCTGCGCCCGCAACCTCGGCCAGCCGGGCGGGCGGGGCCGAAAGCACGCGGTTGAAATCGCCGAAATGGTCCAGCAGCCGGCGCGCCAGCGGCTTCACGTCCTGGCGCGGAATGGCGCGGAACAGCACCAGCTCCAGCAACTCGTAATCGGGCATCGCGGCCGCGCCGCCCTGCATGAAGCGGTCGCGCAGCCGGGCGCGGTGATCGGCGATATAGCTGGGCGGGCGGTTGCCGCGCGCCGGGAGGGCAGTCCCGGCGAGCGGCGCTTCGTCCCCCGCGGATCCTGGCACGGGGGCGAAAAGCGGAAGCGGAGCTTCGTGAAAGGCGCGATTCGGTTCCATGCCGCCAGACTGGCATGGAAAGATGAACGGGCGGTTAACGCCGGTTCACCCTTTCATCTCGTCCCAGAAGCCCTTGATCTTCTGAAAAAATCCATGGGTCTGCGGGTTGTTGTCGGCGTGGATCGCCTCGAACTCGCGCAAAAGCTCCTTCTGGCGCGCGGTCAGGTTCACCGGGGTTTCGACCGCCAGCTCGATCAGCATGTCGCCGGGCTCGCCGTTCAGCCCCGGCCCGTGGCGCAGGGGCGGCATGCCCTTGCCGCGCAGCCGCAGCTGCTTGCCCGATTGCGTCCCGGCCGGAACCTTGACGCGCGAGCGGCCGCCGTCGATGGTCGGCACCTCGATCTCGCCGCCCAAGGCGGCGGTGGCCATGCTGACCGGAACCTGGCAGGCCAGCATGCGGCCGTCGCGCATGAAGATCGGGTGTTCCTTGACCTCGATGAAGATATAGAGGTCGCCCGCCGGACCGCCGCGCATGCCGGCATCGCCCTCGCCGGCCAGGCGGATGCGGGTGCCGGTCTCGACCCCGGCGGGGATGTTCACCGAAAGTGTGCGCTCTTTCTGGACACGGCCGGCGCCGCGGCATTCCTGACAGGGATTCTTGACGATCTGGCCCTGGCCGTTGCAGGTCGGACAGGTGCGCTCGACGGTGAAGAAACCCTGCGTCGCCCGGACCTTGCCCATGCCCGAGCAGGTGGGGCAGGTGGCGGGTTCGACCGCGCCCTCGGCGCCGGTGCCGTTGCAGGCGCCGCAGGCGACCGAACCGGGCACGGTGATGGTCTTTTGCACGCCGTTGAAGGCTTCCTCCAGCGAGACGCGCAGATTGTAGCGCAGATCCTGGCCGCGGCTGGCGCGCGAGCGCCCCCCGCCCCCGGCCCGGCGGCCCATCATGTCGCCGAACAGATCCTCGAACACGTCGGCAAAGGCCGAGCCGAAATCGCCCTGGCCGTTGCCGCGGCCGAAGCCGCCGCCGCCATTCTCGAAGGCGGCATGGCCGAAACGGTCGTAGGCGGCCTTCTTCTGGTCGTCCTTAAGGCAATCGTAAGCCTCGTTCACTTCCTTGAACGCGGCCTCGGACAGCTTGCAATCCTTGTTGCGGTCGGGGTGCAGCTGCTTTGCCTTGGAGCGGTAGGCCTTCTTGATCTCGTCGGCCGAGGCGCCCCGAGGAACGCCCAGCACCTCGTAATAATCACGTTTCGCCATGTTCATCGCGTCCGGGGTCTTTCAAGAAATGACCGGCCCGTGCGGGTCTGCATCGGGCCGGCCGGGTGGCTCACATCGCGCTTACTTGCGCTTGTCTTCGCCGAGATCCTCGAAGTCGGCATCGACGATCTCGTCATCCACGTCGCGCGGGCCGGCGTCGCGCTCGGTCTCGCCGGCGCCCGCCTCGGCCTGGCTGGCCTTGTAGATGGCCTCGCCCAGCTTCATCGAGGCGTCCATCAGGTTCTGGATGCCGCCCTTGATCTTGCCGGCATCCTCGGACTTGAGGGCCTCTTCCAGCGCGCCCACGGCCAACTCGATCGCCTCGACGGTCGAGCCGTCCACCTTGTCGCCATGCTCTTCCAGCGACTTCCTGGTGGTGTGGATCAGGCTTTCGGCCTGGTTCTTGGCCTCGACCAGCTCCTTGCGCTGCTTGTCGGCCTCGGCATTGGCCTCGGCGTCCTTGACCATGCGGTCGATCTCGTCATCCGACAGGCCGCCCGAGGCCTGGATGGTGATCTTCTGCTCCTTGCCGGTGCCCTTGTCCTTGGCCGAAACCGAGACGATGCCGTTGGCGTCGATGTCGAAGGTCACTTCGATCTGCGGCATGCCGCGCGGCGCCGGCGGGATGTTTTCCAGGTTGAACTGGCCCAGCAGCTTGTTGTCCGCGGCCATCTCGCGCTCGCCCTGGAAGACCCGGATGGTCACGGCGTTCTGGTTGTCCTCGGCGGTCGAGAAGATCTGCGACTTCTTGGTCGGGATGGTGGTGTTGCGGTCGATCAGCCGGGTGAACACGCCGCCCAGCGTCTCGATGCCCAGCGACAGCGGCGTCACGTCCAGCAGAACCACGTCCTTGACGTCGCCCTGCAGCACGCCGGCCTGGATGGCCGCACCCAGCGCCACCACCTCGTCGGGGTTCACGCCCTTGTGCGGTTCCTTGCCGAAGAAGGCGGTCACTTCCTCGACCACCTTGGGCATGCGGGTCATGCCGCCGACCAGCACGATCTCGTCGATGTCGCCCTTGGACATGCCGGCGTCCTTCAGCGCGTCCTGGACCGGCTTCATCGTGCGCTTGATCAGGTCGCCGACCAGGCTTTCCAGCTTGGCGCGGGTCAGCTTCATGACCATGTGCAGCGGCGTGCCCGAATCCTTGTCCATCGAGATGAACGGCTGGTTGATCTCGGTCTGGCTGGAGCTGGACAGCTCGATCTTGGCCTTCTCGGCGGCTTCCTTCAGGCGCTGGAGCGCCATCTTGTCCTTGGTCAGGTCGACGCCATGTTCCTTTTTGAACTCCTCGGCGAGGTAGTTCACGATGCGCATGTCGAAGTCCTCGCCACCCAGGAAGGTGTCGCCGTTGGTGGATTTCACCTCGAACAGGCCGTCGTCGATTTCCAGGATGGTGATGTCGAAGGTGCCGCCGCCGAGGTCATAGACCGCGATGGTCTTGCTGTCCTTCTTGTCGAGGCCGTAGGCCAGCGCGGCCGCGGTCGGCTCGTTGATGATGCGCAGCACTTCGAGGCCCGCGATCTTGCCGGCGTCCTTGGTCGCCTGGCGCTGGGCGTCGTTGAAATAGGCGGGCACGGTGATGACGGCCTGGGTGACGGTCTCGCCCAGGTAGGATTCGGCGGTTTCCTTCATCTTTTGCAGGATGAAGGCGGAAATCTGGCTGGGCGAATACTTGTCGCCGCGCACCTCGACCCAGGCGTCGCCATTGCCGCCGTCCACGATGGCATAGGGGACCAGCTTCTTGTCCTTCTCGACTTCCGCGTCGGTGGTGCGGCGGCCGATCAGGCGCTTGACGGCAAAGACCGTGTTCGACGGGTTGGTGACGGCCTGGCGCTTGGCGGGCTGGCCGACCAGACGCTCGCTGTCGGTGAAGGCGACGATCGAGGGCGTGGTGCGCGCGCCTTCCGAATTCTCGATGACCTTGGGTTGGCTGCCATCCATGATGGCGACGCAGCTGTTGGTGGTTCCGAGGTCGATGCCGATGACTTTGGACATGCAATAACCTTTCTTGCGGCGATATTCTGGGCCTTGGGTCCACAAGCGGCCCCCGAAGCCCGATCCCTGGGTTGACCGAAGGGCGCCTGGTTCGGGAACCCTTCGAACTTCATGGGCCTATATAGGAAGGGGTCTGGCGGGCTGCAAGCAGACCCGAGGGCAGAAAACATGCGCCCCGCGCCCGTGTCGCAAGCGCCCCTGCGGCGGCGGGCGCGACCCGGCGGGCGGGGGCGCAGGAGAGGGGGCGGGGGCCGCCGTCACCGGCCGGCCGCCCAGCTGATCGAGACCGCCTTGCGCGTCGCGTATTCCGCCATCAGCCCGATCATCAGCAGCGTCAGCGTGGCATAGAGCGGATAGTCCAGCGACGAGTTGCGCGGCGAATAGTTGATGAAGGCGAAGCCGCGCGTCTGGTCGATCAGGTGGAACAGCGGGTTCCAGGAAAACATCTGCAGCATCGCGCTGGGCATCAGGTTCGCCACGAACATCTTGCCGGAAAACACCATGTTGATGCGCTGGTAGAACTGCGTCAGCACCTGCGCCGCCTGCGGCCACCAGGGCCGCAGGGCCAGGAAGATCAGCCCGATGCAGCAGCCCGAGAACCAGGCCAGCACCAGCATGGCATAGCAGGCCAGCGGGTTGTCGATCTGGATCGGCTGGATCATGTAGTGATAGCCGCTCAGCACCACGACGGCCGAGAAGGTCTGCTTGTAGAGCGAGGCGAGCGCCGCGGCCGAGATCATCACCGCGGTGTTCATCGGCCCGTGCTTCATCATCTGGTTGTTGGGGTTGCCGGCCATGGCCACCGCGCCCATGGCCTGCGAATGGGCCATGAACATGAAGATCCCGGACATGATATAGACGATGTAGTCGCCCCGGATCGGCGCGTGGCGCATGCCCATGATGGCGAAAAGCAGATAGAAGCCCAGGATCATGCTGATGGCCTGCACCACCGTCATGATCAGCCCGACCACGGCGTTGCGCTGGCCCTTGCGCAGGTTGTTGACCGTCACGTGATAGATCAGCGACAGCGTGGTGAAAGCGGCCTCGACCATGTTGCGGCTGCGGTGCTGGGTGAACATGGTCTGGATGGCTCTGGCTGCGGTTTCGGTTATGGCTTTCGCGGGGTGCTTGCCCTGCGCGGTCCGCCGCATCATAAGGAAGCCGACAGCCGTGTTCAATCGGCGCCGCATCCCCGATGCTTCGGGACGGAAAGGAAAAACCATGCAATTCGATCGAATGATTGCCGAAATGCGACGTCTTGCCCTGCGGGCCGGCGACGAGATCATGAAGATCTATGGCGCCGAGGATTTCGATGTGCGCGCCAAATCCGACGCCTCGCCCGTGACCGAGGCCGACGAGGCCGCCGACGCGCTGATCTCGGCCGGGCTGCGCGCGGCCTTCCCCGACATCGCGCTGGTGACCGAGGAACAGGCGGCGACCCATGGCCAGAGCCTTTCGACCTTCCTGATCGTCGATCCGCTGGACGGCACCAAGGAATTCGTGCAGCGTCGCGGCGATTTCACCGTCAACATCGCCTATGTGGAAAACGGCGTGCCGCGGCTGGGCGTGGTCTATGCCCCGGCCAAGGGACGGCTGTTCTATACCACCGCGCAGGGCGGCTCGGTCGAGGAAAAGGGTCCCTTTGGCGAAGAACCGGGCGAGCTGACGCCCATCGGCGTCAACTCGACGCCCGACAACCGGGCGCTGATGGTCGTCGCCTCGAAATCGCATCGCGACGCGGCGACGGACGACTATATCGCCCGCTACGGGGTGCGCGACATGACCTCGGCCGGCAGCTCGCTGAAGTTCTGCCTGGTGGCGACGGGCGAGGCCGATCTTTACCCGCGCCTGGGCCGGACGATGGAATGGGACACCGCCGCGGGCGACGCGGTGCTGCGCGGCGCGGGCGGCGAGGTGGTGCGATTCGATGACCACGCGCCGCTGGCCTATGGCAAGCCGGGGTTCGAGAACCCGTTCTTCATCGCCTTCGCCCCCGGCGTGCTGCTGGTCAAGGACTGACGCCCATGTCCGTCGTCATCGTCATCCCCGCCCGCCACGCCTCGACCCGCTATCCCGGCAAGCCGCTGGTCGAGCTGCGCGGCGCGACCGGCGCGGGGCTGTCGCTTATCCGCCGCAGCTGGGAGGCGGCGCGAGCCGTCCAGGGCATCGACCGCGTGATCGTCGCCACCGACGACGAGCGCATCCGCGCCCATGCCGAGGGTTTCGGGGCCGAGGTCGCCATGACCTCGACCGCCGCCCGCAACGGCACCGAGCGCTGCGCCGAGGCGGTGGCCAATCTGGGCGTGTCGCCCGAGATCGTGGTGAACCTGCAAGGCGACGCGCCGCTGACGCCTTCCTGGTTCGTCGAGGAGCTGGTCGCCGGGCTGCGCGCCGATCCCGGCGCCGACGTGGCCACGCCGGTCCTGCGCTGTTCGGGGGCCATGCGCTCGGACCTGATCGCCGACCGGGTGGCGGGGCGCGTCGGCGGCACCACCGCCGTCTTCGGCCATGACCGGCGGGCGCTGTATTTCTCCAAGGAAGTGATTCCCTATGCCGCGGCGGATTTCGGTCCCAGCGAGCCGACGCCGGTCTTTCACCATGTCGGCGTCTATGCCTATCGCCCGGCGGCGCTGGCCGAATACCCGACCTGGGACGAGGGCCGGCTGGAGGTGCTGGAAGGGCTTGAGCAGCTGCGCTTCCTGGAACGCGGCCGCCGCATCCTCTGCGTCGAGGTCGAGGCGAAGGGCCGCGAGTTCTGGGAACTGAACAACCCCTCGGACGTGCCCAAGCTGGAAGCGATGATGCAGCGCATGGGCATCGCCTGATGCCCGAAGGCGGGCTGCCTTCGATCAGCATCATCGTCGTCTCGCGCCACCGGCCGCAGGCGCTGGCGCGCTGCCTGGCCTCGCTGGCCGGCCAGGTCCATGCCGGTTTCGAACTGGTGCTGGTGGCCGATCCCGCCGCCGTCGGCATCTGCCCGGAACTGCCGGCCAAGCGGCTGGCCTTCGACCAGGCCAATATCTCGGCCGCGCGCAACGAGGGGCTGGCGCTGGCGGCGGGCGAGGTGGTGCTGTTCATCGACGACGACGCGCTGGCCGAGCCGGGCTGGGCCGGGGCGCTGGCCGCGCCCTTTGCCGATCCGCGCGTCATCGCCGCCACCGGCTTCACCCGCGGGCCCGACGGGCTGCGCTGGCAGGTCCGGGCCGAGCGAATCACGCCTTCGGGCGCCACCCTGCCGCTGCATGTCGCCGAAACCGCGCTGCTTGCGCCCGAGAACGGCTGCCCGGTCAGCACCATCGGCACCAATTCCGGCTTTCGCCGCGACGCGCTGCTGCAGATCGGTGGCTTCGATCCGGCCTTCGCCTATTACCTGGACGAAAGCGACGTGAACCTGCGCATGGCGGCGCGGTTTCCGCAGGGGCTGACGGCGGTGGTCCCGGCGGCGCAGGTGATCCATGGCGCCGCCCCCGGCGCCGTCCGGGGCGAGGCCGGGGTGCCGCGCGATCTGACCGCCATCGGCCGTTCCGCCGCGATCTTCGCCGCGCGGCACGGCGGCGATGCGGGCTGGCTGCGCGAAGGCCAGCGCCGGCGGCTCCTGCGGCATATGGTGGCCGGCCGGCTCGACCCTTTCGCCATCGCGCCGATCCTGGCGACGCTGGACCGCGGCCTGGCGCAGGG
>NZ_VCBQ01000052.1:0-34881 GCF_006386455.1 Paracoccus sp. FO-3
CCAGGCGCGGACGGGCCGCGACATGGCAGCGGCAACCGCGACCGCCCCGGCCCCGGCACAGATGCGGGGCGCGCGTGGGCGCGCGGCGCGGCGGGCGGCGGATGGAGGCACAGGTCGCGCAGGTCATGGCAGGGCGGTCCTTTCCCGATGCAAGCTAGGCACGTTTGCCGCGCGTTTCAACCGCGTCACGGCGCTTTGAGTTGATCCCGGACGCCCAAGCGGTTAGGCGCATGGTCAAGAAACGCAAGGATTCAGGACGGACAGATGAACCGCAGACAGATGCTGATGGCCGCCTTGCCGCTGGTGGCCGCGCCTTCGCTGGTTTTCGCACAGGGACAGGCGCAGCCGGCGGCGCTGACCACCCAGGCCGAGCCCAAGCGCGACCCCTATGCCCCGACCGAGGTCTCGATCCGCAACGATTTCGAGGTCGGCAGCATCGTCGTCGTCTCGAAGGACTTCTTCCTCTACCACGTCGTCGCTCCGGGCCGGGCGGTGCGCTATGGCGTCGCCGTCGGCAAGGCCGAGCTGGTCTGGAAGGGCCGCGCCACCGTCGGGCGCAAGACCGAATGGCCCAGCTGGACGCCGACGCCGGCGATGATCAAGCGCAATCCCGGCCAATATGCCCGCTGGGCCGACGGCATGCCGGGCGGCCCCGGCAACCCGCTGGGCGCGCGGGCGCTGTATCTTTACGACGCCAAGGGCAACGACACCTCGATCCGCATCCACGGCACGACCGAGCCCAATTCGATCGGCCGCGCCGTCTCGAACGGCTGCATCCGCATGCGCAACGAGGCGGTGATGGACCTGTTCGAGCAGGTGCCGATCGGAACCCCCGTCTACGTCTACTAGGTGGACATCCGACTGACATCGCTGTCGGACCCGGCGCTGTCCGGGTTCGATACCGTCATCGATACGCGCTCGCCCTCGGAATATGCCGAGGATCACCTGCCGGGCGCGATCAACCTGCCGGTGCTGTCCGACGAAGAGCGCGCGCAGGTCGGCACGATCTACAAGCAGGTCTCGCCCTTCGACGCCCGCAAGCTGGGCGGCGCCATGGTCGCCGCCAATGCCGCGCGCCATATCGCCGGGCCGCTGGCGGGGCTGGGCGGCGCCTGGCGGCCGCTGGTCTATTGCTGGCGCGGCGGCCAGCGCTCGGGCGCCTTTGCCGGCATCCTGTCGCAGATCGGCTGGCGCGTCGGGCGGCTCGAGGGCGGCTACAAGGCCTGGCGGGCGCTGGTGGTGGCGCGCGTCGCCGCGCGCGTCGCCGCGCCGGTGCTGGTGCTGGACGGCAATACCGGCAGCGCCAAGACCGAGATCCTGGCGCGGCTTGCCGCGCGCGGGCATCAGGTCGTCGACTTGGAGGGGCTGGCGAACCACCGCGGCAGCCTGTTCGGCGCCATGCCGGGCGGCCAGCCGTCGCAGAAGCGCTTCGAAAGCCGCCTTGCCATGGCGCTGGAGGCGCTGGACCCCGCGCGGCCGCTGCTGGTCGAGGCCGAAAGCTCGCGCATCGGCGATCTGAACCTGCCCCGTGGCATCTGGCAGGCGATCACCGCGGCGCCGCGCATCCGCCTGGCGGCGCCGGTCGAGGCCCGCGCCGCCTATACCGCCCGCGCCTATGCCGAGACCTGCGCCGACCCCGAGGCGGTGGCAAGGATCGTGGGCCTGTTGCGCCCGCTGCACCCGGCCGACCGGATCGAGGGCTGGCTGCGCATGATCGACGCGGCCGACTGGGGCGGGTTGGCCGAGGGGCTGATGCGCGACCATTACGACCCGCGCTATGAAAAGCACCGCGCGCGTCATGACGACGGGCGCGGGCCGGTAGTGGCACTGGACGGGCTGGAAGACCTGGAGGCCGCCGCTTCGGCGGTCGAGGCGGTGCTGGTCGGGCTTGACCCTGCCATGCCGGCGCCGGTGGTGCGGCCGGCGGCCTCCGGCGGGGATATTTGAACACGAAAGAAGCCGGGGTCAGGCGCCCTGGGCGAGAAAGCGGCGCAGGATGCGTTCCAGCTTGGCCGCACCCAGGGGTGCCATGGCCTTGGTGTGTTCATGGCTGATCGATTCGTCCGAGAGGCCCGCGCCCATATTGGTGATGACCGAGACGGCGGCGCAGCGTAGGCCGAGGAAGTGCGCCAGGATCACTTCGGGCACGGTGGACATGCCGACCGCATCGGCGCCCAGGATGCGGGCGGCGCGGATTTCGGCCGGGGTTTCGAACGAAGGCCCCGAGAACCAGCAATAGACCCCCTCGGGCAGCGCGATCCCCTCGGCCTCGGCGGCGGCTTTCAGCCCGGCGCGGATGCCTGGGTCATGGGCTTCGGTCATCGGCACGAAGCGCGCCTCGGAAGGCTCGCCGATCAGCGGGTTGGTGCCGGCGAAGGCGATGTGGTCCGACAGCAGCATCAGCGAGCCCGGCGGCATCGCGGCGCGCAGGCTGCCGGCCGCATTGGTCAGGATCAGACGCTCGGTGCCGAGCGCCTTGAGCACCTCGAGCGCGGGGCGCATGACATCGGCGCGGCCGGATTCGTAGTAATGCGCCCGCCCGCCGAGGACCGCGACGCGCCGGCCCTCCAGCGCTCCGACGACCAGTTGCGGCACATGGCCCGACACCCCGGCATGGGGAAAGCCCGGCAGGTCGGAATAGGGAATGGCCACGCCCTCGACCGCCGCCGCCAGATGCCCGAGGCCGGAGCCGAGGACCAGCCCGTATTCCGGCGGCGCCGCGCCGGCGCGGTCGCGGATCAGGCGGGCGAGTTCAGCGTTCCTTGACATAGGGCTCTCCTCCCGCACGCGGCGGTATGGCGCGGCCGACGAAACCGGCCAGGATGACGACGGTCAGGATATAGGGCAGGGCGTTCATGAACATCGAAGGCACGGTGACGAAACCCAGATCCAGGTTCGGAAAACGGTTCGCCACCGCCTCGAGCAGGCCGAAGAGGAAGGTCGCCCCCAGCGCCCCCCAGGGCCGCCACTTGGCAAAGATCAGCGCCGCCAGCGCGATGAAGCCGCGCCCGGCGGTCATTTCCTTGACGAAACCGGCCGAGATGCCGGTGGCCAGATAGGCCCCGGCGATGCCGCACAGCATCCCGCAGATCATCACCGCGGCAAAGCGCAGCCGGACGACCGAGACGCCGGCGGTATCGACCGAGGCCGGGTTCTCGCCCACGGCGCGCAGCCGCAAGCCGAAGCGGGTGCGGTAAAGCACCCACCAGGTCAGCGGCACCATGGCGAAGGCGACATAGACCAGGACGGTGTGGCCCGAGACCAGCTCGGCATAGATCGGACCGATCACCGGCACCGGGCGCAGGCTGTCGGCGAAGGGCAGGGTGATCTCGCCGAAGCGCGCCGCGCCGGAAAGCGAGGGCGTGCGCCCGCCCAGCCCGAAGATCTTCTGTCCCAGCAGCACCGTCAGCCCCGAGGCGAGGAAGTTGATCGCCACGCCCGAGATCAGCTGGTTGCCGCGAAAGCCGATCGAGGCCAGCCCGTGCAGCCCGGCCATGGCCGCCGCCCCGGTGATGCCTGCCAGCAGCCCCAGCCAGGCGCTGCCGGTGGCATAGGCGACCGAGGCCGAGGCGAAGGCCGCCATCAGCATCTTGCCCTCGAGCCCGATGTCGAAGACCCCGGCGCGTTCCGAATAAAGCCCGGCCAGGCAGGCCAGCAGCAGGGGCGTCATCAGCCGCACCGCCGAATCGAGGATCTGGATCAGCGTCGCGAAATCCATCACGCCCCCTTTCGGCGCAGCGCCGCGAACAGCCGCTCCAGCGGCATGCGCACCATGTTGTCCAGCGCCCCGGTGAACAGGATCACCAGCGCCTGGATGACCACGATCAGCTCGCGCGGGATCGAGGTCCACAGCGCCAGCTCGCCCCCGCCCTGGTAGAGGAAGCCGAAGAGCAGCGCCGCCAGCAGCACGCCAAGGGGATGGTTGCGCCCCATCAGCGCCACGGCGATGCCGATGAAGCCGGCGCCCTCGACCGCGTTCAGCACCAGCCGCTCGGCCTCGCCCATGACGTTGTTGACCGCCATCAGCCCGGCCAGCGCGCCCGAGACCAGCATGGCCAGCACGGTGATGCGCACGGGCGAGATGCCGGCGTAAAGCGCGGCGGGCTCGGACTTGCCGAAGGCGCGGATCTCATAGCCCAGCCGCGTGCGCCAGATCAGCAGCCAGACCAGCAGGCAGGCGGCGATGGCCAGAAAGAAGGTGACGTTGGCGGGGGTGTTGCGGCCCCATTCGACGCCCAGCCCCAGCGCCATCTCGGAAAGTTTCGGCAGATGCGCCGCCTCGGGGAAACGGGCCGAGGCCGGATCCATGCTGCCCACCGGCCGCAGCACGTTCACCAGCATATAGTTCAGGGCCGCGGCGGCGATGAAGTTGAACATGATGGTGGTGATGACGATATGGCTGCCGCGCCGGGCCTGCAACCAGGCCGGGACCAGCGCCCAAAGCGCGCCGAACAGCGCCGCCCCCATGGCCGCCGCCGGCAGCGCCAGGGCCCAATGCGGCCAGGGCAGGGCCAGCACCACCAGCGCCACGCCCAAGCCCCCCATGGCGGCCTGCCCCTCGCCGCCGATGTTGAACAGCCCCGCATGATAGGCAACCATCACCGCCAGGCCGGTAAAGACGAAATTCGTCGTGTAATACAGGGTGAAACCCCAGCCATAGCTGGACCCCAGCGCGCCCTGCACCATCACCTTCAGCGCCTCGGCCGGGCTTTCGCCGATGGCCAGGATCACCAGCGCCGAGATGGCAAAGGCCAGCACCAGCGAGATCAGCGGCGTCAGGATCACATCCGCCCATTTCGGCATTCGCTCCATCAGCCCGCCTCTCCCGGCTTTCTCCGTTTTCCAAATACCCCNCGCCGGAGGCATGCGACGCCTCATCCCGCACCGCCGCCGGCATCGGCGCGCGGCGGTTCCACCCCGGCCATCAGGCAGCCCAGGTCGCCGGTCGTCGCCTCGGCGGGCAGCCGTTCGCCCATGATGCGGCCGTCGAACATCACCAGGATGCGGTCGGACAGCGCCATGATCTCGTCCAGCTCGACCGAAACCAGCAGCACCGCGCGGCCGGCGTCGCGCAAGGCGACGATGCGCTTGTGGATGAATTCGATGGCGCCGATGTCCACCCCGCGCGTCGGCTGGCCGATCAGCAGCAGCTCGGGGTTGCGCTCGACCTCGCGCGCCACCACGATCTTCTGCTGGTTGCCGCCCGAGAAGCTTTTTGCCGCAAGGTCCGGGTTCGGCGGGCGGATGTCGAAACGCTGGATCTTGCCCATCGCATCGGCGCGGATGGCGGCATTGTCCATCAACGGGCCGCGCTGGAACTCCGGTGCATGGTGATAGCCGAAGGCGATGTTTTCCCAGGCGGTGAAATCCATGATCAGCCCCTCGGCCTGCCGGTCCTCGGGGACATGGCCGATGCCGGCGCGGCGGCGGGCGCGGCCGTCGGCCCCCGGACCCTGCAGCGGCAGGGGCCGGCCGCCAAGCCGGATCTCGCCCTGCAGCCGTGCCCCCGCCTCGGGAAAGCCGCCCAGGATCTCCAGCAGCTGCGTCTGGCCGTTGCCGGCGACGCCGGCGATGCCCAGGATCTCGCCGGCGCGGATCTCCAGGTCGATGCCGCGCAGCCGCTCGACGCCCTCGGCATCGACCATGCGCAGGCCCCGCACTTCCAGGACCGGGGCGCCGGGCCGGGCGGGGGGCTTGTCCACCCGCAGCAGCACCTTGCGGCCCACCATCAGCTCGGCCAGCTCGGCCGGGCCGGTCTCGGCGGTCCTGACCGAGGCCACCATCTCGCCCCGCCGCATGACCGAGACATTGTCGGTGATCTCCATGATCTCGCGCAGCTTGTGGGTGATCAGGATGATGGTCTTGCCCTCGTCCTTGAGCCCGCGCAGGATGCGAAACAGGTGGTCGGCCTCGGCGGGGGTCAGCACGCCCGTCGGCTCGTCCAGGATCAGGATGTCGGCGCGGCGATACAGCGCCTTCAGGATCTCGACCCGCTGCTGGTGGCCGACCGACAGCTCCTCGACCAGCGCGTCGGGATCGACCTGCAACCCGTATTCGGCTGCCAGCCGCTTCAGCTCGCCGCGCGCCCGCGACAGCGAGGGGCGCAGCAGGCGGCCGTCCTCGGCGCCCAGGATCACGTTTTCCAGCACGGTGAAGTTCTGCACCAGCTTGAAATGCTGGAACACCATGCCGATGCCGGCGCGGATCGCGGCCTGGCTGTCGGCGATGGCGACGGGCTTGCCGCCGACCAGGATCTCGCCCGCGTCGGGGCGATAGAAGCCGTAGAGGATCGACATCAGCGTCGACTTGCCGGCGCCGTTCTCGCCGATGATGCCGTGGATGGTGCCGCGCGGCACCACCAGGTCGATGTCCCTGTTGGCCTGCACCGGCCCGAAAGCCTTGGAGATCCCCCGCAATTCGATCGCCGGGGCGGGCGTGGCCGTCATTCACTGCACCGGGCAGGTGTTGTCGGCCATGTAGTCGTGAACCTTGATCTCGCCCGCCTCGATGGCCTTGGCGGCGGTATCGATGGCGCCGGCGATCTCGTCCGAGATCAGCGGCTTGTTGTTCTCGTCCATGGCCAGCGACACCCCGCCCGAGGCCAGGTCCATGACCCTCACGCCCGGCTCGACCTCGGTCCCGGCCTTGAAGGCCTCGTAGACGGAATTGTCCACGCCCTTGACCATCGAGGTCAGCACCTTGCCCGGATGCAGGTGGTTCTGGTTGCTGTCCACGCCGATCGACAGCACGCCGGCATCCGCCGCCGCCTGCAGCACGCCGATGCCGGTGCCGCCCGCCGCGGCATAGACCACGTCCGCGCCTTGCGAGACCTGCGCCTTCAGCAACTCGCTGCCCTTCACCGGGTCGTTCCAGGCCGCCGGCGTGGTGCCGGTATAGTTGATGATCAGCGTGCCGTCCGGCCGGGTGGCCTTGAAGCCCTGGGCATAGCCGCATTCGAACTTGTGGATCAGCGGGATGTCCATGCCGCCGATGAAGCCGACCGTGCCCGATTTCGACGCCAGCGCCGCCGCGACGCCGGCCAGGTACGAGCCCTGCTCTTCGGTGAAGACCACGGATTGCACATTGGGCTGCTCGACCACCATGTCGATGATGACGAATTTCGTGTCGGGATAGTCCGGCGCGATCTTGGCCAGCACCTCGCCAAAGGCAAAGCCGGTCATCACGATGGGATTGGCCCCGGATTGGGCCAGCCGGCGCAGGGCCTGTTCGCGCTGCGCCTCGGATTGCATCTCCAGTTCCTTGTAGGTGCCGCCGGTCTCGGCCTTCCAGCGCTCGGCGCCGTTATAGGCGGCCTCGTTGAAGGATTTGTCGAATTTGCCGCCGAGGTCGAAGATCAGCGCCGGATCGGCCAGGGCCGCGACGGGCAGCAGGGTCAGGCAGGCGCCGGCGAGCAGGGATTTCATCAGGGACATGTCGGACCTCAGGACGGTTTGCGGGCGAGTCGGCCCAGGATTGTCGGATTAGGGCGCATGGGCCGGAATCCGTCAACAATCTTGTCTGGGGTCAGAGCGCCTGCCGCATCAGCACCGCATCCAGTCCGGGGGCGTAATAATTCCGCCGCTTTCCAAGGGTTTCCCAGCCCGCGCCGGCATAAAGCGCGATGGCGGCCGCGTTGTCCGCGGCGACTTCCAGGAAGGCTTCGCGCGCGCCCCGCGTCCGTGACGTCGCGGCGAATTCGGCCAGCAGCGCCGAGGCCAGCCCGCGGCGGCGCGCCTCGGGGGCGATGGCCAGCGTCAGCAGCTCGGCCTCGTCGGCGATGGCACGGCCCAGCAGGAAGCCCTGCGGCCGGGTCAGCAGGAAATTCGGCGGGCCGGCCAGCAGCGCCTGGAACTCGGCCGCCGTCCAGGGCCGCGGATGCGCGGCAAAGCAGCGGCCATGCAGCGCTGCCAGATCCTCGGGCGTCATGACAGGATCAGCGGGCCGCGGTCGCGCGCCGGCGCGGCATCGGCCGGGCGTAGATAGATCGGCGCCGGGCGCGGCAGGTCCGGCTGGTCGCGCCGTGCGGCGGCGATGCGGGCGATGGCTTCGGCCAGCGGCATGGCCGCGGGCAGCGGCGCGGGGCCGGGCGGCAATTCATGCGCGGGGGCCTGTTGCGACCGGGTGGCGGCGCCGGTGCCGAAATCCTGCCAGATCACCTCGCCCATGCGCGAGGGCACGGCGACGCGGCAGGGGCGGGGCAGGCCATGCGCGGCCGCCTCGGTCACGCTGACGCCGACGGCGGGGATGCCCAGCGACAGCGCCAGCCCGCGCGCCGCCGCCACCGATATGCGGATGCCGGTGAAATTGCCCGGCCCGATGCCGCAGCCGATGACGGAAAGGTCGCGCCAGCCGACGCCCGCCTCGGCCAGCACTTGGCCAAGCAGCGGAAACAGCCGCTCGGCCTGGCCGCGGGCCATGTCCTCGTGGCGCTGGACCAGCAGGCGGTCGCCTTGCAGCAAAGCGGCCGCGCAATGCGCGGCCGATGTGTCGAAGCCCAGCGAGAGCGGCTCAGCCAACGGGACGGACCTCGGTCACTTCCGGGATGTAGTGGCGCAGCAGGTTCTCGATCCCCATCTTCAGCGTCAGCGTGGACGAGGGGCAGCCGGCGCAGGCGCCTTGCATGTGCAGGTAGACCACGCCGCGGTCGAAGCCGTGGAAGGTGATGTCGCCGCCGTCCTGTGCCACGGCCGGGCGCACGCGGGTATCCAGCAGCTCCTTGATCTGGCTGACGATTTCCGCATCCGGTCCGTCCTGGTCGTTATGGCCGCCGGCGGATGCGCCCTCGATGGCCGGGGCGCCGGACTGGTAATGCTCCATGATCGCGCCCAGGACCGAGGGCTTCAGGTGGTCCCAGACCGCGTCGTCGGCCTTGGTCACGGTCACGAAATCCGAGCCGAGGAAGACCCCGGTCACGCCCGGCACGGCAAAGATGCGGCGCGCCAGCGGGCTGGTGGCCGCGGCTTCGGCTGCGGGGAAATCGGCGGTGCCGCTGCCCAGGACGGTTTCGCCCGGCAGGAATTTCAGCGTCGCGGGGTTCGGGGTGGTTTCGGTCTGGATGAACATGGCGCAGGGCTCCTTTGAGGCGGATATGGGGATCGAAGGGCGGACAAGTCAAGTCGGAGGCCGCCCCCATCCCCGCCGGGCGGCCTTGAAAATGCGGCGCAAACCATCGGCGCATGACCCAGGGCCGCCGCCGGGGGGCGGCGGCATTCGCCAGGTGCCGCGACCATCCGCCGCAGCGGGCGGCTCAGGTAATCTGTTCCAGCCGCTCGCGCGAGATGTCGCCGGGCACGATGGTGACGGGGCAGGGCAGGTTCGCCACCTCGCGCATCAGCCGCGTGACCAGCGGCCCCGGCCCCGCGCTTTCGGTCGAGGCGGCCAGCACCACCACGCCGATCTCGGGGTCGTCGTGGATCTGGGCCAGAAGCTCGGCGCCCGGCTCGCCCTCGCGCACCACCAGCTCGGGCTCGATGCCGGGGCGGTCGCGCATCCATTTGGCGAAGACCTCGTAATGCGCCTCGATCCGCTCATAGGCTTCGGCGCGCATCACGTCGGCGACGCCCATGCCGTGCTGGATGGCCGTGGTGGGGATGACCGCCAGCACCTGCACCCCGCCTCCGGTCTTTGCCGCGCGCAGGGCGGCATAGCGGATGGCGTTCAGGCATTCGCGGGAATCGTCCAGAACCACCAGAAATTTCCGCATGAATCCCGCCCCGGTTGCCTTGGAATGAGCAAAGACTGGCCGAAAGGACACGCTTGCGCAAGTCCGGCACAGTTTTCGCCCTTGCGCTCATTCAAAATTAACGAGTGCTATGGTAGGCGGGAGAAGTAGCCACAGCGCCAAAACGCGGGACGGAATTGTGACGATTCACCAGGACTGGGAAAAAGCCGATATCGCACGGCTCGCCACAGTGGCCCAAGCCGAGATGTCGTGGTTCAAGGACCAGGCGCATGCGCCCGCCACGGCCACCATGCCCCTGTCGAAGCGGGTCTTCGACATCACCCTGGCGCTGGTGGCCCTGGTGCCGCTGTCCATCGTCATGGCGGTCTTTGCCCTGATCCTGCTGGTCTTGCAGGGGCGGCCGATCTTTTATGCGGCGCCGCGGATGGCGGCGCCGGGGCGGACCTTCACCCATCTCAAGTTCCGCACCATGCTGTGCCAGCAGGACGATTTCGGCGTCACCGGCGCGCACAAGGCCTGGCGCATCACGCCGCTCGGCCATTTCATGCGCCGCACCCGCATCGACGAATTGCCGCAGCTGTTCAACATCCTCAAGGGCGACATGAGCTTTGTCGGCCCGCGCCCGACCATCCGCGAATATGTCGAACGCTATCCCGCGGTCTATGGCCAGGTGCTGAAAAGCCGGCCCGGCGTCACCGGGCTGGCGACGCTGATCTATCACCGGCACGAGGACCGCATCCTGCGCCGCTGCAAGAGCGCCGAGGCAACCGAGGCCGCCTATGCCCGACGCTGCCTGCCGACCAAGCTCAAGATCGACCTGATCTACCAGAAGAACCGGACGCTGGCGCTGGACCTTTGGATCATCTGGCGCACCGTGCTGATCGTGCTTTACAAGGACGAGCGGCCTCGCCGCCGCGGCCGCAAGTAAGGCCCCCGGCGATTTTTCCGATGCGCGC
This sequence comes from Paracoccus sp. FO-3, assembly GCF_006386455.1. NCBI lineage: Bacteria > Pseudomonadati > Pseudomonadota > Alphaproteobacteria > Rhodobacterales > Paracoccaceae > Paracoccus > Paracoccus sp. FO-3. The sequence continues at coordinate 10,639 of NZ_VCBQ01000052.1, forward strand.
GGATCCCCCGCCCCCGCCGGGCGTTATGGCGGTATATCCATCCTAGGCCTACAGGATTCTGACGCCACCGGCGCGGAAACGGAAAGGGAAATGCTTGCAGCGTAAGGCTCTCGTCACCGGAGGGGCAGGGTTCATCGGCAGCCACCTCGTCGACCGGCTGCTGGCCGGCGGAGAGGAGGTCGTCGTCCTGGACGATCTCTCCAGCGGCAGGGTGGACAATCTGCCCGCGGAGGTGCGGCTGGTCCGGGGCGACGTCTGCGATGCCGATCTGGTCGGCAGGCTGCTGGCCGGGGTGGACTGCATCTTTCACCTTGCCGCGCGGGTTTCGGTGCAGCTTTGCATCACCGACTGGATGGCCGCGCATCGCGTCAACCTGGGCGGCACCATGGCCGTGCTGCACGCCGCGCACCGGGCCGGCAACATTCCCGTGGTCCATGCCTCGTCCGCGGCGGTCTATGGCAACCGCGCCGGCGCCACCTGCCGCGAAAGCGACCTGCCCCTGCCGATTTCGCCCTATGCCGCCGACAAGCTGGCCGCCGAGCATCAGGCCGGCGCCATGGCGGCGGTGAACGGCCTTTCTTCGGTCGGGCTGCGGTTCTTCAACGTCTATGGCCCGCGCCAGGACGCGGCCTCGCCCTATGCCGGGGTGATTTCGCGATTCTGCGCCAACCGGCTGGCGGACCGGCCGCATGTGATCTTTGGCGACGGGCAGCAGAGCCGGGATTTCATCTATGTCGCCGATGTGGTCGAGGGCCTGCTTTGCGCCCGCGACCTGGCCGGGAGGGCGCCGGGCGCCCAGGTCTTCAACCTCTGCACCGGGGTCGAAACCACGCTGCTGGATCTGGTGCGCCAGATCGACGCGGTCGCGGGGCGGGGGGCCAGCGCCATCGAACACGCGCCGGCGCCCCCCGGCGACATCCGCGCCTCTTGCGGCTGTCCGCAGGCCGCGCGCGACCGGCTGGGCTTCGTCGCCGCCACGGACATGCGATCGGGGCTGGACATGCTTTGGGACAGGCTGGGTCCGGCCGGCTAGAGGGCATCTGCATCTGGGGATGCCCACCTTGCCCGAACTCTGTTTCAGGATCGAGAACCGGGGCGATCTTGAGCAGGCGAGCCCTGATCGATGGGCAATGGGGGGCGAATTGGACCACCTCTGCCGGGCAAGGCGGGTGACCGGGGCGGCAGCGGGACCGACAACCGGCTCCCGCATCGACGCGGTTCTGCGGCTGGCGCGTCGCGTGTCGCGACCTGCCGCCGGAGCCGGGGCGCTGGAAGAGCGCCTGCACTCGATTCCGCCGCGGGCCTCGCGCCAGGGTGTGGGGTTGTCTTTTCAAGGAGTTGAGAGCCGATCTCCGTCGATCGATGCCCCGATCTCAAGGGTCCATGCCGATGCGATCTCGCAGATGGTGCCGCGGCGGGCTGACCACGAGAGTTCATGCCGCGGTGGATGCACCCTGCCCGGCAAGGTTCCCAGTGACGCCTAGCCATGGCGCCGGTAGCCCGCAGGCCAAGGGATTGCTCTGCGGCCTGGCCGGCCCCTGCCAAGCCATCGCCGATGCCGGATGCGGCAGGGATTTGCCGGATGCGGCAGGGATTCCTGCGCCGGTTCATTTTTGGCGATCTGCGCGCCACCGCAGCCGGGCTGGAAGGCACCCCCCCGGCCGGAGTCTCCGTAAGAAGCGCCGCACGGTGGCATGTTTTCTTAAACCGGATCAAACCCTTCCGCCGCATCGCGCCCCGCTGCGAGGAAACCGTCGCCTCGTCAAAGGCATTCCCCGACAGCGCCGGCGCAATCGCATGGTTTCCTAAATGAAGGCGCCGGCTTGGTTCAGCGCCTCGGGGAAGGGCGGGGTGCCATAGCCGACCCCGGTCAGGTAAAGCCCCTGCGGCGGGCAGACCGGCCCGCAGGCGGCGCGGTCGCGGGCGGCCAGCGCCTCGGCCACGCGTCCGGGCGGCCAGGCGCCGGCGCCGACCCGCTCCAGCGTGCCGACGATCGAGCGCACCTGGTTGTGCAGGAAGGACCGCGCCCGCAGGGTGAAGCGGTATTCGCGGCCCTGCGGGATCGGGGTTTCCTGGATGGTCAGCTCGTCCAGCGTCTTCACCGGGCTCTGCGCCTGGCACATGGTCGAGCGGAAGGTGGTGAAATCGTGCCGGCCCAGCAGATGCGCCGCGCCCGCGCGCATGGCGGCCAGGTCCAGGGGGTGCTGCACCTGCCAGGCGCGGCCGCGGTCATGGGTCAGCGGCGCGCGGCGCGCGACCAGCCGGAACAGGTAGCGCCGCTCATGCGCCGAGAAGCGGGCGTGGAAGTCGTCCGCCACCCGCGCCGCGGCCAGCACGGCGACGGGGGCGGGCTTCAGGTGCCAGTTCAGCGCCTCGGACAGCCGGAAGGGATCCCAGTCGCGCTGCAGGTCGGCATGCGCGACCTGGCCGGTGGCATGGACCCCGGCATCGGTGCGCCCCGCCGCGGCGATCCGCGCCCCGGCCGTGAAACCGGGATCGAGCCGGCCGAGCGCCGCCTCGATGGCGCCCTGCACGCTGGGCCGGTCGGCCTGGGCCTGCCAGCCGGCAAAGGGTCTGCCGTCATATTCGATCAACAGGGCGAAACGGGGCATGGCTAGCGGCGCGGCTTGTCGGATTCGCGCGGGATCAGCAGGTCGTCGAGCGTCATCGAGCGCGGCAATTCGGCGGGCTCGGCGGGCTCGGCTGGCGCGGGCCGGGGCCGCACGCCTTCCCGTGCCAGCCGGTCGCGCAGCACGCCGATCTCGATGTCCAGGTCGCTGCGGCCGCCTTCCAGCAGCTTGGCGCTGCGGGCGGCAAACTCGGTTTCCAGGTCGTCCAGCAGCGTCTCGTAATCCCGGCGCGCGCGCGGGTCGCGGGTCTGGGCGTAGAGGTCGGCGAACTTGACCGTCGCGTCGCGCGCGCCTTGCAGGTAGACGCTGAGATAGCGGCGCAGGGCGGCGATGGTGTCGGGATTGTCCTCGACATGGGCGAAGAGTTCGCGCGCGGTGGCGGCGAACATGCCGACACGGGCTTCGAGCCGGCGGTCGCCACTGCGCAGGATGGCGTCCTGCATGGCCTTCAGATGCGCCTCGCCCTCGGCGACGATGCGTTGGGCGCGGTCCTGGCGGACGCCGTCGATGCCCTCCATGCCCTTGTCGCGCATCGGGTCGCCGCCGAAGGCGAGCCAGTGCAGCATGGCCCCGGCGACGCCGATCACCCCGGCGCCGGCCTCGGCCCCCGGCACATAGGCGCCCAGGGCAAGGCCGAGCCCGGTCAGGATGCCGCCGAAGAGCTTGCGCGGGATCGCCGGGCGGTGGGCGATGCGGCGGGCGTCATAGGCGGCCTCGGCCTGCAGCCCCTGGCGTGTCATCCACATGCCCGAGGCGATGGTGCCGAAGGCGATCAGATGCAGGGCGAGCCCGGCCGGATCCTGCCAGAAGGCGCTGATGAGAAAGGGGGCCGCCATGATCGTGACCCAGCGCGTTCGCGATTCCAGCGGATGCCGGATCTCGCCCGGTGCGGGGCGCGCGGGCGGGCGCGGGCCGGGGCCGTCCGGCCGGGGCTGCGGCGAGAAGCGGCCGCCGAAACGCCTTGCCATCGCCGCGCCCTCAGCCCGCGCCCAGGAAGGAGGCATAGAGCGTCAGGCCCATCAGCAGAAAGAAGGACAGGCGCTGCATGGCTTTCCGGGACATGGGCTTCCTTTCGGCGCGTCGGGCAATGTTGCCCGCAGGATATAGGGCCTTGCGGGCGGGAACGGAAGGGCGCGGCGGTCGGGGGGCTCTGCCCCCCGCGCCTCATGCGCCCCTTGATGGGGCGCGTGAGGCGCTCCCCCCGGAGTATTTGGGAAACGGAGAAAGCCGGTTTCGGGCGGGCGGTGCGGCATGCGGGGAAGGGGTGGAGCGGGTGATGGGAATCGAACCCACGTATTCAGCTTGGAAGGCTGCTGCTCTACCATTGAGCTACACCCGCGTCGCGCCTTTCTATAGGGGGCGGCGCGGGTTCGTGCAAGCGTCGCGCGCTTGACGCCTGCGGGGCGGCGGGGCAAGCAGGGCGGCATGATCGATATCCGTCCCGTGGCCAATATCGTCGGCAAGGTCGTCGTCACGCTGGGGACGGCGATGGCGCTGCCCATGCTGGTCGATTGGTGGCATGGCGACCCGCATTGGCTGATCTTCCTGGAATGCGGCATCCTGACCATGCTGGCCGGCGGGCTGGTGGCGCTGTCCACGCGGCAAAAAGACAAGTCGCTGACCATCCAGCAGGTGTTCCTGCTGACCGCGATGCTGTGGCTGGTGGTGCCGGTGGCCGGTGCGCTGCCCTTCATGCTGGGCGCGCCGCAGGCCAGCTTCACCGACGCCTATTTCGAGGCCATGTCGGGCGTCACCACCACCGGCACCACCGCATTCCCCGATCTCGACAACCTGCCCAAGGGCACCAACCTGTGGCGGGCCTTCCTGAACTGGGCGGGGGGGCTGGGGATCATCGTCGTCGCCATGATCTTCCTGCCGGTGATGAAGGTCGGCGGCATGCAGTTCTTTCGCTCGGAAGGCTTCGACACGCTGGGCAAGATCCTGCCCCGCGCCTTCGATATCGCGCGCGAGATGACCGGGGTCTACATCGCCATGACCGCAAGCTGCATGGTGGTCTATATCCTGCTGGGCATGAAGGGCTTCGATGCGCTGGTGCTGGCGCTGTCCACCTGTTCCACGGGGGGCTTTTCCAATTACGACGCCAGTTTCGCGCCCTTCATCGGGCCGGCGGAATATGCCGCCGCCTTCTTCATGATCCTGGCCTCGATCCCCTTTATCCGCATGGTGCAGCTGATCCGCGGCTCGGCCGAGCCGATCTGGCGCGACATCCAGGTCCGCGCCTATCTGCGCTGGACCTTCTATGCCATCGCGCTGGTGGTGCTGTACCGGCTGTTGTGGCTCGAGGCGAAGAACCCCTTCGACGTGATCCGCGAGACCACGTTCAACGTCGTCTCGACCTTTTCGGGCACCGGCTTCGCCTCGACCGACGTGACGCAATGGGGGCATTTCCCCTTTGTCGTGCTGATCGTGGTCGGGCTGATCGGCGGCTGCACCGGCTCGACCTCGTGTTCGGTCAAGGTGTTCCGCTATCTGGTGCTGTTCCAGGCGGTCAGGGCGCAGCTCAAGCGCATGCAGTCGCCGCACCGGGTGTTTCCGCTGCTTTATGGCGGCCGCCCGCTGGAAGAGGACGTGGTCGATTCGGTGATGGCCTTCTTTACCCTGTTCATTCTCAGCTTCGGCCTGCTGATCGTCGGGCTGGCGCTGACCGGGCTGCATCCGCGCACGGCGCTGACCGCGGCCTGGACCGCCATCGCCAATGTTGGCGTGGTCTGGGGGCCGGAGCTGACGCCCGAGGGGGCGGTGACGAATTTCCCCACCGCCTCGAAATGGCTGATGATCTGGGGGATGTATCTGGGCCGGCTGGAGTTGATCTCGGTGCTGGTGCTGCTGTTGCCGCGGTTCTGGCGCGGCTAGTCCTGCGCGATCGCCGGGGCGATGGCGGGCGCCTCGGGCCGGGCCTCGGTCGCGCCGGGGGCGAAGCGGGCCAAGTTGTCCGAGATCTCGGCCGCCAGCCGGTGCTGGTCCTGGGGGTCCGAGATCGGCCAGATCAGCACGAAGCCCTGCACCCGGCCGTCGACCACCCGGCCTTCGGCATGGCCGATATGGGTCTGGTTGCGCCCGTCCAGCGTGACGCTGCCGCGTTCCACCTTGCGCTCGGGCGCCGGCACCCAGCCGAGCGCGGTGACGAGGCCGGCGAGGTCCAGCATCTCTTGCTGGCCGCCGGGCTGCGAGAACAGGATCAGCGCCGCGCCCGAGCCGTCCTTGGGCCCATAGATCGACAGCGCGCGCTCGGCCCGGTCGAATTGCAGCTTCTCCATCGGCGCGGGCAGCATCAGGCCGGTATGGGCGTCGCGCAGCTCGGCCAGGCCCATCTCGGCCCGCCAGGCTTCGCGGCGGCGGATCAGTTCGGCCATGGCGGTCGCGGTATCGGGCGAGGCGCGCAGGCGCACGATTTCCTCGGCGATGGCGGCGCGGGTCTTGGGGCCGTCCTTGCCGTCGATGCCCCCGTCGTAATGGCCGGCCCAACGCAGGGCGCGCTGGATTTCCTCCAGCGGCGGCATGGGCACGGGGGCCGCATCCGGGGCAGGGGGGGCGCCCAGGTCCGGCACCTTGCCGATGATCGCGATCTCGCCCATCTCCTCGCCCGGCGCGAGGAAGGCGTCCTTGGGCACCGCGCCCGCATCCCGGAACGCCTGAAGCCAGGCGGTGCCGGTCGCCCGGTCCATCGGGCCAAAGCCGATGGTCAGCCGGCCGCCCGGCAGGGTCCACAGCCCGGCCTCGGGCAGGGTCTCGCGCCATTTCGCCAGCAATTCCTCGGCCCGCGCGCGGTCGGTGGTGGATTCGAGGCGCAGGAAGAACTGCTCGGGCGCGGGTTCGGGCTCTGCCAAGGCGCCGGCATCGGCGGTCGGGGTCGCAGCCTTGCCGGCCAGGTCGCCGGGGACGGGCTCGTCCCCTGCGGTCGCGGGCTGGGCCTGGGGGAAGGTCGAGGCATTGCCGCCGGGCGTCGTCGCCTGGGGATCGGCGGGGGGTTCGGCGGGCGCGGCGTCGCCGATCCGGGTCAGCTCGCGCCCCTCGGCGGCGGCCAGGAAGCTGTCGCCCGGCACCTTGCGCTGCAGCTTCAGCTGCTCCAGCCGCGCCGCCGCCTCTTCGCGCGGCATCGGGCCAAGCGCGATGCCGACCCAGCCGTCGGCCAGCGGGAAGGTCACGACATCGGGGAACTCCGCGCCCCAGTTCCGGGCGGTGGCGGCCGCGGCTTCCGTGCCGCGCTTGGCCTCGATGCGGATCACCACGTCCTCGGCCTGCGCCGCAAAGCCCAGAGACAGCGGCAGAGCCGCACCGATGACGAATGCAAAGCGCCGCATGGGCATGTCCCTCTCATTGACCCTGCGCCGCCCTCTGCCTAGAAGGCGGCAGACATTTCCTGCCAGTTATGCCGAAGGAAGCCCCGATGACCAGCCCAAAGGACAATCAGACGGCGAAACCCGTCTGCTTCCAGGACGTGATCCTGCGCCTGCAATCCTATTGGGCCGCACAGGGCTGCGCGGTGCTGCAACCCTATGACATGGAGGTCGGCGCCGGCACCTTCCACCCGGCGACCACGCTGCGCAGCCTTGGCGCCCGGCCCTGGGCCGCGGCCTATGTCCAGCCCTCGCGCCGGCCGACCGACGGCCGCTATGGCGAGAACCCGAACCGGTTGCAGCACTACTACCAGTATCAGGTCATCATCAAACCCTCGCCGCCGAACCTGCAGGAGCTTTACCTGGGCAGCCTTGCCGCCATCGGCCTGGACCCGATGATCCACGACGTGCGCTTCGTCGAGGACGACTGGGAAAGCCCGACGCTGGGCGCCTGGGGCCTGGGCTGGGAGGTCTGGTGCGACGGCATGGAGGTCAGCCAGTTCACCTATTTCCAGCAGGTCGGCGGGCATGACTGCCGCCCGGTCTCGGGCGAGCTGACCTACGGGCTGGAGCGGCTGGCCATGTATGTGCTGGGGGTCGAGCATGTGATGGACATGCCCTTCAACCCGCCCGGCAGCCCGATCCCGCTGAGCTACGGCGACGTCTTCCGCCAGGCCGAGCGCGAATATTCCCGCTGGAACTTCGAACAGGCCGATACGGACATGCTGCTGCAGCATTTCAAGGATGCCGAGGCGGAATGCGACCGCATCCTGGCCGCCGCGGACACGGACGGCGCCGGGCGGCGCATCCCGATGGCGCATCCGGCCTATGACCAGGCGATCAAGGCCAGCCACCTGTTCAACCTGCTCGATGCGCGCGGCGTGATCTCGGTCACGGAGCGCCAGGCCTATATCGGCCGCGTCCGGGCGCTGGCGAAACGCTGCGCCGACCTGTTCGTGACCACCGAGGCGGCTGGCGCGGTAGGGGGAGAGGCGGCATGAGCTCGGGCAAGATCGTCGCCTCGATGCTGGTGCTGGTGGCCGTCATGGCCGGCCTGGCCGTCTGGTATCTGCAGGTCTATGGCTTCTACGACCAGGTGGACGAGATCAGCGGTGCGCAGGACATCGTCGTCACCGATGCGCAGGGCGCCACCCATCCGGTCGCGGTCGCGGACTTCAAGGCGATCGACGCCACAAGCTCGCCCATCCGCTATCGCGCCTGCTTCACGCTGGACCCGGCCGAGCTGGCCGATGCCGCGCCCTATGCCGGTGCGACGCCGCTGAACGGGCCGGGCTGGTTCAAGTGCTATTCCGCCAGGGCGCTGACCGCCGACCTGGAATCGGGCGCGGCCCGCGCCGTGCTGGGCCAGGCCGAGATCCGCCCCGACGTGGACCGGGTGATCGTGGTCTATCCCGACGGCCGCGCCTTTGCCTGGCACCAATTCAACGACAAGACCCCCGAACGCGGAGTGATGGACTGATGCCCGACCTTCTGATCGAGCTTTTCTCGGAGGAGATCCCGGCGCGGATGCAGGCCCGCGCCCGCGAGGATCTGAAGAAGCGCGTCACCGACGGGCTGGTCGAGGCGGGCCTGACCTATCGCTCGGCCGGCGCCTTCTCGACCCCGCGCCGGCTGGTGCTGGCCGTCGAGGGGCTGACCGCGGAAAGCCCGACCACGCGCGAGGAACGCAAGGGCCCCCGCACCGACGCGCCCCAGGCGGCGCTGGAGGGCTTCCTGCGCTCGACCGGCCTGACCCGCGAGCAGCTGGAGGCGCGCGACGACAAGAAGGGCCAGGTCTGGTTCGCGGTGGTCGCCAAGCCCGGCCGTCCCGCCGCCGAGATCGTGGCCGAGGTGCTGGAGCGCACGATCCGCGACTTTCCCTGGCCCAAGTCGATGCGCTGGGGCGCGGGATCCCTGCGCTGGGTGCGGCCGCTGCATTCGATCATCTGCCTGCTCTCGGACGAATCCGGCGCCAGCGTGGTGCCGCTGGAGATCGAGGGCATCCGCGCCGGTGCCACCACCCGCGGCCACCGCTTCATGGCGCCGGATCAGATCACCGTCTCGGGCTTCGAGGACTACGCCGCCAAGCTGCGCCGCGCCCGCGTCATGCTGGACCCCGCCGAACGCGAGGCGGCGATCCGGCAGGAGGCGGCGAACCTCGCCTTCGCCCGCGGCTGGGAGATCGTGCCGGACGAGGGCCTGCTTTCCGAGGTCGCGGGCCTGGTCGAATGGCCGGTGGCCCTGATGGGCGCCATCGAGGACCGTTTCCTGTCCCTGCCGCCCGAGGTGCTGCAAACCTCGATGAAGGAACACCAGAAGTTCTTCTCGGCCCGCAATCCCAAGACCGGCCGCATCGAGGGCTTCGTCACCGTGGCGAATATCGAAACCCCCGACCATGGCGAGACGATCCTGAAAGGCAACCAGCGCGTGCTGGCGGCGCGGCTGTCGGACGCGGCCTTCTTCTGGGACAACGACCTGCGCGAGGCGAAAGCGGGCATGCAGGACTGGGCCGAGGGGCTGCGTTCGGTGACGTTCCAGAGCAAGCTCGGTAGCCAGGCCGACCGCATCGCCCGCATCGCGGCGCTGGCGCGCGAGATCGCGCCGCTGGTCGGTGCCGACCCGGACCAGGCGGAACAGGCGGCCAGGGTGGCCAAGCTCGACCTGCGCTCGGCCATGGTGGGCGAGTTCCCGGAACTGCAGGGCACCATGGGCCGCTATTACGCGCTGGCGGCCGGCCTGCCCGAGCCGGTGGCCGACGCCGCCCGCGACCATTACTCGCCGCTCGGCCCCTCGGACGCGGTGCCCTCGGCGCCGGTGTCGGTGGCGGTGGCGCTGGCCGACAAGCTCGACACGCTGACCGGCTTCTGGGCCATCGACGAAAAGCCCACCGGCTCGAAAGACCCCTTCGCGCTGCGCCGCGCCGCGCTGGGGGTGATCCGGCTGGTGCTGGTGAACGGGGTGAGGGTTGGGCTGCTCAAGCTACTTTCTGAAAAGTTAGAAACGCAACTGCACCCTATCTTTGAAAGCCAGGAGGAAAGAGGCGGTCTTGCTGTGGAAGAGCGGCTTAATCAGCGGGCAGCCGATAAAGCCTCTGACCTTCTCGCCTTCTTCCACGACCGCCTGAAAGTCCACCTGCGCGACCAGGGCATCCGCCACGACATCATCGACGCCGTGCTGGCGATGCCCGGCAGCGACGACCTCGTGCTGCTGGTCAACCGCGCCACCGCGCTGAACGACGTGCTCAAGACTGCGGACGGCACCAACCTGCTGCAGGGGCTCAAGCGCGCCGGCAACATCCTCGCCCAGGCCGAAGAGAAGGACGGCGTCGAATACAGCTTCGGCGCCGATCCGAAATTCGCCGAGACCGACGAGGAACGCAGCCTGTTCGCCGCCCTCGACAAGGCGGAACCGGCGATCCGCGAGGCGGTGCGGCTCGAGGATTTCCAGGCCGCGACCCAGGGCATCGCCAGCCTGCGCGCGCCCATCGACGCCTTCTTCGAGGCGGTGCAGATCAACACCGACAACCAGATCACCCGCCGCAACCGGCTGAACCTGCTCTCGCGCATCCGCGAGGCCGGCCGGCTGGTCGCGGATTTCGGCCGGATCGAGGGCTGACCCCCTTTTCTCCGTTGCAAAAATACTCCGGGGGGAGCGCCTCCGGCGCCCCGTCGAGGGGCGCAGGAGGCGCGGGGGGCAGAGCCCCCCGGCCCGCCGCACCACCTGCTGTTCTTCGCACTTGCAGCAATGCGCCGGCCATGCCTAATGTGACGGCATCATGACCGCGCTGACAGACCTAGGTGCCATCGTCGAAATCACCCCCTCGGCGGGGATCCAGACCGCACGCCACGGCTGGCGCGCGAAATGCCTGCAGCGCCTGATCCGCATGGAACTGCCGGTGCCGACCAGCTTCGCGCTGTCGGCCGAGGCGGTGCGCGCCATCGCCGCCGGCCAGATGCCCGACCGCGCCCGTCTTGCCGCCATCATCGAGCGCGCCGACGGGCTGGTCAGCGTGCGGCCCTCGGCGATGAACCCGGCCTGGGGCGGGCCGGGCACGGTGCTGAACGTGGGCATCAACCACGAATGCCACGCCCGGCTGGTGAAAAGCCGCGGCCAGGCGGCGGCGGATGCGATCTACCTGGGCTTCGTGCAATCCTATGCCATCCATGTCGCAAGGCTGGACCCCGACATGTTCTCGGACAGCGAGGGCGGGCTTGCCGCCGCCCTGCGCGCCTATGAGGACGAGACCGACGAGGAATTCCCCCAAGATCCGACCCGGCAGCTGGCCGAGGTGCTGCGCAGCATGGCGCGCGCCTGGGACGGGCCGACTGCGCGGCTTCTGCGCCAGGCCAAGGGCGCGCCGGCCAATGCGCCGCTGGGGCTGGTGGTGCAGGACATGGCGCTGGCCATCGGGCCGGGCGTCACCGGCTCGGGCACCATCCAGTTCATCGACAGCGTGACCGGCGCGCCGCGCCTGACCGGCCGGTTCCGCGGCCAGACCCAGGGCCGCTCCAAGGGCGAGGGGGCCGAGACGCTCTACCTGACCCGCGACCCGCGCGGCCCCTCGCTGGAGGAAGCGGCGCCCGAGGTCTTTGCCGATCTGGTCCGCTTCGGCGTCGCCGCCCGCGAACGCCTGCGCGAAGAGATGCAGATCGAATTCGTCGTCTCGGACAGCCGGCTTGCGATCATCGACGCGGTGCGGGTCAGCCGCAGCTCGCGCGCCAGCGTGCGAATCGCCGTGGCGCTGGCCCGCGACGGCATCATCCCGGCCGAAGAGGCGGTGATGCGGGTCGAGCCGCGGGCCCTGTCGGACCTGCTGCACCACCAGGTCGATCCGCGCGCGCCCCGCGACGTGATCGCCCGCGGCATCAATGCCAGCCCCGGCGCCGCCACCGGGCGCATGGTCTTTACCGCCGCCGCCGCCCAGGCCTCCGAGGCGCGGGGCGAGCGCTGCGTGCTGGTGCGCCGCGAGACCGTGCCCGAGGACATCCGCGGCATGCATGCCGCCGTCGCCGTGCTGACCGAGCGCGGCGGCATGACCAGCCATGCCGCGGTGATCGCCCGCGGCATCGGCCTGCCCTGCATCGTCGGCGCCAGCGGCATCTCGATCGACACCCGCGCCCGCACCATGCTGGTCGGCGGAAGGCTGTTCCACGAGGGCGAGGAGATCACCATCGACGGCACCTCGGGCGAGGTGCTGGCCGGCGCCGCCGAGATGCTGGAGCCGGCGCTGGACGAAAGCTTCACCCAGCTTCTGGAATGGGCCGACGCGCATTGCCGCATCAGGATCCGCGCCAATGCCGACACGCCCGAGGACGCCCGCACCGCCCGCATGTTCAACGCCCAGGGCATCGGCCTGTGCCGCACCGAGCACATGTTCTTCGACGACGAGCGCCTGCCGGCCATGCGCGAGATGATCTTCGCCGGCAAGCCCGAGGACCGGCGCCTGTCGCTGGAACGCCTCTTGCCGATGCAGCGCAGCGATTTCGCGGCGCTGTTCGAGATCATGGCCGGGCTGCCCGTCACCATCCGCCTGTTCGACCCGCCGCTGCACGAATTTTTGCCACATGACCGCGAAGGCATGCGGGAACTTGCCGAATCGCTGGATCTGCCCTTGTCGGACGTGACCCGCCGGGTCGAGGCGCTGTCGGAATTCAACCCGATGCTGGGCATGCGCGGCGTGCGGCTGGGCATCACCGTGCCCGAGATCTATGACATGCAGGCCCGCGCCATCTTCGAGGCCACCATCGAGGCCAGCCACAACGGCGACCCGGTGGTGCCCGAGATCATGATCCCGCTGGTCAGCGCCCGGCGCGAGGTCGAGCTGGTCAAGAACCGCATCGACGCGGTCGCCGCCGCCGTCAGGAACGAGACGCGCAAGGATTTCACCTATCGCCTGGGCGTGATGGTCGAGACGCCGCGCGCCGCGCTGCGCGCCGGCGACATCGCGGAACATTCGGCCTTCTTGTCCTTTGGCACCAACGACTTGACGCAGATGACCTATGGGCTGTCGCGCGACGACGCCGGCCGCTTCATGGGCACCTATGTCAACCAGGGCGTCTATTCCGAGGATCCGTTCCACATCCTCGACCGCGACGGGGTGGGCGAACTGGTCGCCATCGGCACCGAGCGCGCCCGCAGCCACAAGCCCGACATCACCATTTCGGTCTGCGGCGAACATGGCGGCAACCCCGAATCCATCGCCTTCTGCCTGCGGGCCGGGGTGAACTACGTTTCCTGCTCGCCCTTCCGGGTGCCGGTGGCGCGGCTCGCCGCGGCGCAGGAATCGATTCTCATGGGCCGGGAAGAGGCGGAATCGGCGGCCGGGACGGAGTCCTAGGACCAGCCGGTTTTGGCCGGAATCTGCCCGTTGGCCGTTTTGTCGTCGGCGGGTTTCCGCCAAAATCGTTTGATTTCAAGCGAATCGCGTCCCTCACGTCCATGTGGGCTGGATCGGCCCGCCTTGTTTCGGGCCTTTAACGCCAGACCGCCGCCCACGGGGCACCCCTCGGGCGGACCTTCCGACGAACCAGACCGGGCCGGGCCCGGACCGAAAACAGGACCAACATGTCGATTAGCAAGTCATGGCTGGCGCGCGTTTCCGTGTGTGTGGCTGTCGCCCTTTCCCCTGTCGCAACCACTCCGGCCATGGCCGACGGCAAGCACCAGGTCGCTTATGAAACCAAGTCCGGCCGCGCGACGCGCCAGGCGACCGTCCAGATCAATCCCGCCGATCTGCAATGCCTGTCCGAGGCGCTGTATTTCGAGGCCCGCGGCGAGGGCGTGCAGGGCCAGCAGGCCGTGGCCGAGGTGATCCTGAACCGCGTCGATCATCCGCGGTTTCCCAAGACCGTCTGCGGCGTGGTGAACCAGCGCGGCCAGTTCACCTATAACAAGAACGCCCGCATCCGCGAAAAGGGCACCTACGCCAGGGTGCAAAGGGTGGCCATGGCCGCCCTGGCCGGCGCGCCGCGCACCCTGACCAACGGCGCGACCTATTTCCACGCCCGCGGCGTCAGCCCCTCCTGGTCCAAGCGGTTCGAGCGCACGATTCGGATCGGCAGCCATACCTTCTACCGTTCGGACCGCCGGCTGGCCTCGAACTGAGGCGGCGACCCAGGGCGGCGACGCAAATCTGCCATGCCATGCGCGGCCCTGTCCCTTGCGGCGGGGCCGTTTTCCTGAAAACACGGGCGGCATGGACCAGCCTGACCGTATCCACCTGCGCGACTATATCCTTTCGGCCGAGATCGGCGCGTTCCAGACCGAACGCGGCCAGCCGCAGCGCCTGCGCTTCAACATCGACGTGGAACTGGCGACCCATGTCGTCGGCGTCAACGACGAGGTGGACCGGATCCTTTCCTATGACATCCTGACCGGTGCCGTGGCGGCCGGGCTGGCGGATCGCCGCTATGACCTGCTCGAGACGCTGGCCGAGAAGATCGCGGCGCAGATCCTGGCGCATCCGCGCGCGGCGCAGGTCTCGGTCACGGTCGAGAAGCTGGACCGCATCCCCGGCGCGCTGGGGGTGACGCTGGTGCGCCGCCAGGCGCGGGTCGAGGCCGACCAGGTCCGGGCGCCGATCCGGGTGGTCTTTCACGGCCGCGACCTGGCCCTGCCCGAGGGCGCGGTGGCGCTGGTTCCCGATGCGCCGGGCCTGCCGCTGCCGCAGGGCGGCAACCTGCGCGAGATCGCGCTGCTGGCGCTGGACCAGGCCGCCTGGGCCTTGGCCGGCCGCCTGGGGCTGACCGTGGCCGACAGCCGCACTGAGCTGGACTGGGCCGCGACCGAAGGCCGCGCCGTGGTCTGGGCGCCCGCGCGCATGGTGCGCGACGTGGCCGGGCTGGCGGCCGAGCCGCAGGCGCTTGCGCTGTGGCTGGCCGAGCGGCTGGGGGCAAGCCGCCTCGACTGGGCGCTGCCCGAGGGCGCCGCCCAGCCGGCGTTGCCGGCAGGTTTTTGCATTCCGACCGCACGTCTTTGATCTTCGTGCTTGAATCGGCCGTGCGCCGGCGTAGAGACGCAAGGCATGACCGATTACTTCCGCCCCATCCCATCTGAGACGGGCCGCTGGCAGCTGGCCGGCGGCTGGGTGCGTTTCTCGCAATGCGAGCTTTTGCGCCGCGGCGAGGCGCCGCGCGTGGTGGACAGCGCCCCGGATGCGGTGCTGGCGGCGCTGACCGCGCCCCGCGCGCCGCTGCTGGGCCTGTCCCTGGACCGGCCGCGCATCATGGGCATCGTCAATGCCACGCCCGACAGCTTCTCGGACGGTGGCGCCTATGACGGGGCCGAGCAGGCGCGGCTGCTGGCCGCACAGGGGGCCGAGATCCTGGACATCGGCGGCGAATCGACCCGGCCCGGCGCGCGCGAGGTGCCGGTGGCCGAGGAAATCGCCCGCCTCGCCCCCGCCATCGCTGCGGGCTGTGGCCTGGCGGCGATCTCGGTCGATACCCGCAAGGCCGAGGTGGCGCGGGCCGCCATCGCAGCCGGGGCGGGGCTGGTCAACGATGTCTCGGGCTTCGACTTCGACCCGGCCATGGCCGGGACGGTGGCCGCGGCGGGCGTGCCGGTCTGCCTGATGCACGCCCAGGGCATCCCCGAGACGATGCAGGACAACCCGAGCTATGGCGACGTGCTGCTGGACGTCTATGACGCGCTGGCCGAGCGCATCGCGCGGGCCGAGGCGGCGGGCATCCCGCGCGACAGGATCGTGATCGATCCGGGCATTGGTTTCGGCAAGACGCAAGAGCATAATCTGGCCATCCTGCGGCGGATCTCGGTCTATCACGGGCTGGGCTGCGCCGTGCTGCTGGGCGTGTCGCGCAAGCGGTTCATCGGCGGCATCGGCGGGGCCGAGCGGCCGGCGGACCGGGTGCCGGGGACGCTGGCGGTGACACTCTACGGGATCGCGCAGGGCATACAGATCCACCGCGTCCATGACGTGGCAGAAACAAGGCAGGGCCTCGCCCTCTGGCGGGCCGTGACCATATAGACAAGATGAGCGGGGCAAGATGAGCAGGAAACTTTTCGGCACCGACGGCGTCCGGGGCCGCGCCAATACCCATCCGATGACGGCCGAGATGGCGCTGCGCCTGGGTGCCGCCGCCGGCCGCTATTTCCGCCGCAACGGCGAGGATCACCACCGCGTCGTCATCGGCAAGGACACGCGCCTGTCGGGCTACATGCTGGAAAACGCGCTGACGGCGGGGCTGACCTCGACCGGCATGAACGTGCTGCTCCTGGGCCCGGTGCCGACGCCGGCGGTGGGCTATCTGACGCGGTCCATGCGGGCGGATGTCGGCATCATGATCTCGGCCAGCCACAACCCGGCGCAGGACAACGGCATCAAGTTCTTCGGCCCCGACGGCTTCAAGCTGTCCGACGAGGCCGAGGCCGAGATCGAATCCATCGTCGCGGGCGAGATCGTCCCGGCCCAGCCGCAGAACATCGGCCGCGCCAAGCGCATCGACGACGGGCGCGGGCGCTATGTCGAATATGCCAAGACCACCTTCCCCTCGGGCCAGCGGCTTGAGGGGCTGAAGGTGGTGGTGGATTGCGCCAACGGTGCCGCCTATCGCGCCGCGCCGGACGTGCTGTGGGAACTGGGCGCCGAGGTGATCCCGCTGGGGGTTTCCCCCAACGGGCACAATATCAACGACGGGCTGGGCTCGACCCATCCCGAGGCCTGCGCCCGCGCGGTGCTGGAACATGGCGCCGACATGGGCATCAGCCTGGACGGCGATGCCGACCGGGTGATGATCGTGGACGAAAAGGGCCAGGTGGCGGATGGCGACCAGATCATGGCGCTGCTGGCCGACCGCTGGGCGGCGCAGGGCCGGCTGCGCGGCGGCGCGCTGGTGGCGACGGTGATGTCGAACCTGGGGCTCGAACGCTTCCTGCAAAGCCGCGGGCTGCGGCTGGAGCGCACCGCCGTCGGCGACCGCTACGTGGTCGAGCGGATGCGCGGCGCAGGCTTCAACCTGGGCGGCGAGCAGTCGGGCCATATCGTGATGACCGACTACGCCACCACCGGCGACGGGCTGATCGCCAGCTTGCAATTCCTGGCGGCGCTGGCGGACAGCGGCTGGCGCGCCTCGGACCTGGTGGCGCAGTTCGAGCCGGTGCCGCAACTCCTCAAGAACGTGCGCTATGCCCAGGGTGCCGATCCGCTGTCCCAGGATAGCGTCCAGGCCGAGATCGCGCGGGCCGAGGCGCGGCTGAACGGCTGCGGCCGGGTGCTGATCCGCAAGTCCGGCACCGAGCCCTTGATCCGGGTCATGGCCGAGGCCGAGGACGAGACCGTGCTGCGTGAGGTGGTCGAGAACATCGTCGCGGCGGTCGAGAGGGCCGCCTGACCGTCTGCGCCATCGCCTTGGTGGCGGCGTCGGCGGGAGTATTTGAGAAACCGTGAAACAGGCCTGGGCGCGCCATGGGGGCGCGGCCCGGCATTTTCTCTGTTCCCCAAATACCCATGCGACCGTGCCGGCGTCGCTGCCGTATGGGTATTTGGGGAACAGAGAAGTTCGGGTGCCCGGCTAAAGGGCCGTCGGGTCGTGGTCGTAGAGCCAGGCGAAGCGCTCGATCAGCCGGGTCGGGGCGAGGCGCGAGACGGCGCGCAGCCCGGCATGGGCGACCGCGCGGGTCGGGCCGCGCAGGTGATAGTTGCGGGCATTGGCATTGGCCGCCTCGACGATGCGTCGGCAGCGCGGCTGGCGCAGCGTCTGGAACCGCGCCAGCGCGGCTTCCTGGTCCGGGCCCGCGTCGAGGCAGGCGGCCAGCACCCAGGCATCCTCGATCGCCATGACCGCGCCCTGCGCCATGAAGGGCAGGGTGGGATGGGCCGCGTCGCCGATCAGCGCCCGCCGGCCGTCCTGCCAATGCGCGGCGACCGGGTGGCGGAAGAGGCCCCAGATGCCGACCTGCTCGACCCGGTCCAGCCAGCCGGGCACCGGGCCGCCGAAGCGGGCGAAGGCGGCGCGCAGCTCGGAGGGCTCGCCGAGGATGGACCAGCCTTCCTCCTGCCAGTCCGGCCGTTCGACCACGGCGACGATATTGCGCTGGCCCTGGCCCAGCGGATAGCTGACCAGGTGCCGGCCCGGTCCCATGAAGACCTGCGCCACCGGCGCGGCATCGGGTTCGGCCGGGATCAGCGCGCGCCAGGCGGTCTGGCCGGTGAAGAAGGGGGTTTCGGGGCCGTTCAGCACCGCGCGCAGGCGGCTTTTCACCCCGTCCGCACCGATCAGCAGCGGCACCTCGGGCAGTTCGGCGACGTCATGGCCCAGTTCGATGCGGGCGCCGGCTTCGCGCGCGGCCTCTTCCAGCAGGGCGACCAGCCGCGCGCGATGCACGAGGCGGAACGGATCTCCGGGGCGATGCCGCGCCAGGTCCAGCCGCGCCACCATGCGGCCGGTCGAATCGCGCAGCTCGACCCGTTCGGAGGGCAGCGAGATCGCCCGGAACCGCGATTCGAGCCCCAGCGCCGCAAGGACCCGGCAGGCATTGGGCGAGATCTGCAAGCCTGCGCCCACCTCGCGCAGGGCGCCGGCGCGTTCCAGCACCGTGACCTCTGCCCCGCGCTGCGCCAGGGCGCAGGCCGCGGTCAGGCCGGCCACGCCTGCGCCGATGATGGTGACGGGGTGATGCTTCAGGCCGGACATGGCGCCCTTGGCTGCGAAAGCGGCCCCCGAAGGGGCCGGCGGGTCAGTCGTCGCGATGCACGCGCTCGCGCCGTTCGTGGCGTTCCTGCGCTTCCAGCGTCATGGTGGCGATGGGGCGCGCGTCCAGCCGCTTGAGGCTGATCGGCTCGCCGGTCATTTCGCAATAGCCGTATTCGCCGGTCTCGATGCGGCGCAGCGCGGCGTCGATCTTGGTCACCAGCTTGCGCTGGCGGTCGCGGGTGCGCAGTTCCAGCGAGCGGTCGGTTTCCTCGGAGGCGCGGTCGGCCAGGTCCGGCACGTTGCGGGCGCTGTCCTGAAGACCTTCCAGCGTTTCCGCGGATTGGTCCAGAAGTTCCTGCTTCCATGCGATCAGCTTGCGGCGGAAATACTCCAGTTGCCGTTCATTCATGAAAGGTTCGTCTTCGGCGGGGCGATAATCTTCGGGCAGAAAGGTCTGGGCTTTCATCGTTCCTCCGGGAGCCGGGCGACTGGATGCCCGATCCTTGGCGCCCGCATAAAGTATGGCAGACCAATTGTCACTAGCCCATTCCGACAGGTTTTCCTCGGCGGCTTGCGAAGCCGGCGGGTGCTGGCTAGGGTCGCGCAGATTGCGCAAAGGACAGGCGAATGCAGTTTTCATCGACCGAAACCTATGTGGCTCCTGCCGACCTGGCCATGGCCGTGAACGCGGCGATCACGCTGGAGCGCCCGCTGCTGGTCAAGGGCGAGCCGGGCACCGGCAAGACCGAACTGGCGCGCCAGGTCGCGGCCAGCCTGGACCTGCCCATCGTCGAATGGAACGTGAAATCGACCACCCGCGCGCAGCAGGGGCTTTACGAATACGACGCCGTGTCGCGGCTGCGCGACAGCCAGCTGGGC
Source organism: Paracoccus sp. FO-3 (assembly GCF_006386455.1). Taxonomy (NCBI): domain Bacteria; kingdom Pseudomonadati; phylum Pseudomonadota; class Alphaproteobacteria; order Rhodobacterales; family Paracoccaceae; genus Paracoccus; species Paracoccus sp. FO-3. The sequence goes on from NZ_VCBQ01000052.1 coordinate 30,157, forward strand.
GAGGCGCGGGTTCACGACATTTCGAACTACATCCGCAAGGGCAAGCTGTGGCAGGCCTTCGAGGCGCCCGGCAAGGTGGTGCTGCTGATCGACGAGATCGACAAGGCCGACATCGAGTTTCCGAACGACCTGCTGCAGGAACTCGACCGCATGGAGTTCCATGTCTACGAGACCGGCGAGATGGTGCGGGCGCGGCACCGGCCCGTTGTCATCATCACCTCGAACAACGAAAAGGAGCTGCCCGACGCCTTCCTGCGCCGCTGCTTCTTCCACTACATCCGCTTTCCCGATGCCGAGACGCTGAAGCGCATCGTCGACGTGCATTATCCGGGACTGAAGCCGCGGCTGCTCGATGAGGCGCTGAGCCAGTTCCTGGAACTGCGCGAGGTGCAGGGGCTGAAGAAGAAGCCCTCGACCAGCGAACTCCTGGACTGGCTCAAGCTGATCCTGGCCGAGGATCTGGCGCCCGAGGATCTGCGCCGCCCCGCCGGCGAGATGCTGCCCAAGCTGCATGGCGCGCTGCTGAAGAACGAGCAGGACGTGGCGCTGTTCGAGCGGCTGGCCTTCATGGCGCGGCGGCAGCGATGATCCGCGCCCTGCGTCCCGATGACCGCAAGGGCTGGCAGCGGCTTTATGAGGGCTACCAGGCCTTCTACGGTTTCGCGGACCGGCCGCCCTCGTTTTACGACCGCGCCTTTGGCAGGCTGATGGCACGCGATCCGCGCGATTTTCACGGGCTGGTGGCCGAGGCGGACGGCCGGCTGCTGGGCCTGACGCATTACGTCTTTCACCCGAACCTGTGGCGCGACGAGGGGGTCTGCTATCTGCAGGATCTGTTCACCGCCCCCGAGGCCCGCGGCCGCGGCATCGCCCGCGCCCTGATCGAGGGCGTCTATGCCGAGGCCGATCGCGCCGGCATTCCCGCCGTCTACTGGCTGACGGCCGAGGACAATTATCCGGGGCGGATGCTCTATGACCGGGTGGGGCAGAAGTCGCCCTTCATTCGCTACAACCGCAAGCTGTAATGCAAGGGGCGGCCCGAAGGCCGCCCCCGCGATCTTCTGTCCCTCGCCTCAGCGCAGGCCGGTGGCTTGCAGCAGGCCCTTGCGCTTGGCCTCGTAGTAATAGCCGCGGGAATACCATTTCACCGCGGCGTCCTTGTTGCCGTCGGCGACCATATAGGCGCCGCGGAGGTATTTGACGCCGTACTTCAGGTTCGTCTCGGCATCCAGCAGCCCGGCGGGCTGGCCGCGATAGCCCATGCCGCGCGCGGTGGCGGGCAGGATCTGCATCAGCCCGTAATAGGGGCCGTTGCGGGCGCCCGGCCGATGGGTCGATTCGCGGATGATGACGCGATGCACCAGGTCCACCGGCACGTCGTATTCCGCGGCGTATTTGTTGATCAGCCGGCGCAGTTCCAGCGTCTCGTTGGGGTGCAGCGCGGCGACCTGGGCCGCCGAGGCGCGGGGTTCGACCAGATAGCGGCGGTCGGGATCGACCCGGTTGTCGCCGCAGGCGCCGACGGCCAGCGTGCCGGCCAGCGCCAACAGTCCGATAATGGATTTCATGACTGCCCCTTGTCTTTTCATTGACCAAGGGATTAGCCGCAGCTGCCAGAGTCGGGGAAATCAAAAGAAAGGACCGCCCGGTTCAGGGGCGGTCCGTCGGCGGAAACCCGCCGCAGCGCAGCGGCGGTTTCGGTGGCGATCCGCCGATCAGGCGTGGATCGCGCCGTCGCCGCAGGCCAGGGCGGCCTCGCGCACCGCTTCCGAGCAGGTCGGATGCGCGTGGCAGGTCAGCGCGATGTCCTGGGCCGAGGCGCCGAATTCCATCGCCACGCAGACCTCGTGGATCATCTCGCCGGCGTTCGGGCCGATGATGTGGCAGCCCAGCACCCGGTCGGTCTCGGCATCGGCGATCATCTTGACGAAGCCCTCGGCCTGGAACAGGGCCTTGGCGCGGGCATTGCCCATGAAGGGGAACTTGCCGACCTTGACCTTGCGGCCGCTTTCCTTTGCGGCTTCCTCGGTCAGGCCGACCGAGGCGACCTCGGGCGTGGTATAGATCACGCCGGGGATCACGTCGTAGTTCACATGGCCATGCTTGCCGGCGATGACTTCGGCCACCGCCATGCCCTCGTCCTCGGCCTTGTGGGCCAGCATCGGGCCGGGCACCGCGTCGCCGATGGCATAGATGCCCTTGACGCTGGTCTGCCAATGCTCGTCGATCTGGACGAAGCCGCGGTCGGTCAGCGCGACGCCGACCTTGTCGAGGCCAAGCCCGGCGACATAGGGGCGGCGGCCGGTGGCGACCAGCACGCATTCGGCCTTGATCTCATGCTCGCTGTCGTCCTTGCGCAGCTTGTATGTGACTTCGGCCTTGCCCTTTTCGACCTCGACCTCGGACACTGCGGCGCCGAGGACGAATTTCAGCCCCTGCTTGGCCAGGATCTTCTGGAACTGCTTTTGCACCTCGCCGTCCATGCCGGGGGTGATGGCGTCCAGGAACTCGACCACCGTCACCTCGGCCCCCAGGCGGGCATAGGCCGAGCCCAGCTCCAGCCCGATCACCCCGGCGCCGATCACCACCATCGACTTGGGAATCTTGGGCAGGGACAGGGCGCCGGTCGAATCGACCACCACGCCGGCGGCGTTGTCGACCTCGACCCCCTTCAGGCTGGCCGGTTCCGAGCCCGAGGCGATGACGATGTTCTTCGTCTCATGGATCTGGTCGCCGACCTTGACCTTGCCGGGCGCCTCGATGCTGGCCCAGCCCTTGAGCCAGTCGATCTTGTTCTTCTTGAACAGGAACTCGATGCCCTTGGTGTTGCCGGCGACCGTTTCGGCCTTGTAGCCCTGCATCTTTTCCCAATCGACCTTGGGCTTGGCGCCCATCAGGCCCATCTTTTCGAAGTTCTCGTGGGTTTCGTGCAGCATGTGGCTGGCATGCAGCAGCGCCTTGGAGGGGATGCAGCCGACGTTCAGGCAGGTTCCGCCCAGCGTCTCGCGCCCCTCGACGCAGGCGACCTTCAGGCCCAGCTGGGCGGCGCGGATCGCACAGACATAGCCGCCGGGACCGGCGCCGATCACGATCAGGTCATAGGTGGACATTCGGGTCTCCTTGCAGTTCGCGGCGCCTTTCGCGGTGCCGCCCGTTCGATTCAGGTGAATAAGGCGATCAGGATCATCGTCAGCGTGGCGACGAACCCCACCCCCCAGATGACCGAGCGCCAGGGCGACCAGCCATAGGCATAGGCGGGAACATAAAGCAGCCGCGCCAGCAGGTAGCTCCAGGCGCAAAGCACGGTCAGGGCCGAGCCGGCATCCGAAAGCACTACCAGCACGACGGCGATGGTAAAGAGGATCAGCCCCTCGAAATGGTTGTCCACGGCGCGGCGCAGGCGGCCGGTCAGGGCGGAAAACTCGGGCTGGCGGTCGCGCGGGCTGGCGTTCCACTTCGCGCCGACATCGCGGTTCATCGAGGCGGCGGCCAGGCCGATCTGCACGGCTTGCAGCAGCGCGGCCAGCGCCAGGGCGGTGGTCTCGGCGGCCATCAGGCGGTCTCGACGAAATGGAATGCGGTGGCCGAGACGCCGGCCTGGCTGTTGAAGACGCCCGCGGCGCCTTCCAGGTAAGCCTTCGCGGCGGCCGCGTCCCCGACCTGGAACAGCGCCCAGGCGCTCTGGTCGCTTTCGCGCCACAGTTGCAGCAGCGACAGGCCGTTATTGCCGCGATCCTCGGCATCCGCGTCGAAGGCGGCGCGGAAGCGGGCGTAATCGGCGATGCTGTAATGGGCGATCATCTGGGTCATGGAAGACTCCTCCGTTTCGGCCCGGCTTCCCGTCGGGATGAGCGGCAAGGCGGCCCCGTGCGGGTCAACGGGAACAGGCCGGAAAGAGTTGCGCGGCGCCTTGGGCTGGCCGGGGGCGGGCCTGCCGCCCCCGGAAGGCAGGGATCACAGATCCATCAGCAGGCGGCGCGGATCCTCCAGCGCTTCCTTGACGCGGACCAGGAAGGTCACGGCGCCCTTGCCGTCGACGATGCGGTGGTCGTAGCTCAGCGCCAGATACATCATCGGCCGGATGACGATCTGCCCGTCCACCACCACGGGGCGGTCCTGGATCTTGTGCATGCCCAGGATGCCCGATTGCGGCGGGTTCAGGATCGGCGAGGACATCAGCGAGCCATAGACGCCGCCGTTCGAGATGGTGAAGGTGCCGCCCTGCATTTCCGCCATGGTCAGCTTGCCGTCGCGGGCGCGCAGGCCCAACTCGGCGATCTCCTTCTCGATCCGGGCGAAGCTCTTCTGGTCGGCGTCGCGCACCACCGGGACCACCAGGCCGTTCGGCGTGCCCACCGCCACGCCCATGTGGACGAAGTTCTTGTAGACCACGTCGCCGCCGTCGATCTCGGCATTGACCTCGGGCACTTCCTTCAGCGCGTGGCAGCAGGCCTTCACGAAGAAGGACATGAAGCCCAGCTTGACCTTGTGCTTCTTCTCGAACTGGTCCTTGTAGGTGTTGCGCAGGTCCATGATGCCCTTCATGTCCACCTCGTTATAGGTGGTCAGCATCGCGGCGGTGTTCTGCGCGTCCTTGAGCCGGCGGGCGATGGTGGCGCGCAGGCGGGTCATCTTGACGCGCTCCTCGCGGGCGGCGTCCTCGGCGGAACTCGGCGCGCGCGGCGCCTGGGCGGGGGCCGGGGCGGGCGAGGCGGCGGCAGGGGC